>CAYNWE010000050.1:0-1636 GCA_964400855.1 uncultured Candidatus Saccharibacteria bacterium | reverse complement strand
CAGTAGTCACGTTTGAAAACACAGACGGTTCACCTTCACGCTCTTTGGATACACGAAATGGGACACAAAATGAGATAACAGGAAGCACTGCAGATATTTGTAATAAGTCAGTCTGGGTAGAGGGGGTGATACCTGAAGGTGGGCAGCCTACAGATACTTTGTATCGTTATGTCACCTATGATTCAGCAACTGGCACTACACGGTATTTTCCAACGAACCCAGCGACGAGAATAGAGGTTGGTACACAATTAGAACTAGACCCTAGGACATGCAATTCGGATAACCCAATTGTGTATTACACTCGATTTCCAGAATCATCATATATGAATGGTCAAATTTATCGAAGGTATCTGACGAGTGGTATTGTTGAGCGCGTGAACATACAAAATGCTTACGAACAACCTGACCCTGGGGTGGGTGGGGTGAATGCAATCAGAACAATGTTTTATAACGCACCTGGATTAGATGAGCTTGTAAATCTCGATTCAGATAGCTCGAGAGGGTTTAAAGGAATACTTTTTTCTCAAAGCGACCGTCGTGATGTGCAGATACGAGTCGATAGAAGTTTTGACGGGGTTAATACTATGAAACTTTACGAAAATCTTTCAATTGATACATATAATACACAATCAAAACAATGGGAAACGAGAACACTGTCTAGAGAAATTGATCCGAACAATAGCATACAACATGTTGATGTGAGCCCCGATGGAACGAGGTTTTTAGTATTACAAGGGAGCAGCCAGAGTAATAATGTTTTATACGAAGTACGACAAACAGCAACAGGACTTATCCTCGCGACAGTCCCGTTGCCTAACGGGTATCGCGTTTGGGAAGGAGCAGAGTTTGCAAATAGCAATGAAGTTCTGCTCAGAACAGTGAGCGATACAGTTATTAATCCTCGAGTGAGGCGGCTAGACTTTGCAACTGGGGCCGTTGAAGATATGTCGACACATGCTAGTAGTGGTTTCTTGTTTGATATAGTGATGTAAAAGACTCGAAAACAGCTACAAGCAGTGCTATACTTACGATAAGCATAGGAAGTATAAAATCAACCACATAACTGCTCATAGTTCCCCAATCCAATTTAATTATTATTAACCAATTGAAAAGTGTATATAACAGGATGGTTCCTATCATGGTTAACAGAAAGGGAATGTAAATCTTAGTGAATTTTATTAGAAAGGTTTTCATTTAAAATAAGAGCTTGGTAAAATTAACTAATAATCATCAGTAGGAGGAATAGCTCCGGGTGGATTGAACAGTCCCCAATCGTCCCATATGTGATTGTTAGTGTCAAAGCTTTCAACCCAATCGATAAATAATAGTCTAAACTCCTCAACCTCTTCACGGATTAGCTTTACATAAGCTATATCTTTATAATTCTCCTGAAACTCAAAACTGCCCACCAATACATATAGATTCATCACATGTTCTCTGATTAAAGCTGCATTTTGCATTCTGATACTGTACAAATCACCACCTTCAGCCGCCGCTATTTTAGCGGGTATTATCATAGCATCTTCTAATAAAATGCTTTTAGTTGCTTGGATATATGTATCGTCTTCAGGTAAAGAAGCTAACAAACTTTCCACTAACTTGAATAAGAGTTGGGCTTTCTGATAGATGGGTAGGG
>CAYNWE010000049.1:0-7645 GCA_964400855.1 uncultured Candidatus Saccharibacteria bacterium | reverse complement strand
ATTTTTCAGCATCAGTGACCGGTGACGAGTCTTCCATTATTCTTTTCACATCACTATCAATACTTGCGCCAACAATTTCATTCTTTACCCATCGTTTGACATGTAGGTCTGCAATTGCTGTGTCGGTACTTGCTATCATTTCTGAGTAATAACTAATCGTGTCATGCCGTTTGTCTTCAGGGACGAGCTCAATAAATCGTTCCCAAGTCTCAGGATAATATTTTGAAATACCACATTCTTGTTGAAGATAATCATTTTCTTGCTTTGTCCCAGTATAGACACCTCTCAGTATCATTTTATCAACATTGTCTGGGTACATTATGGCGTATACAAGCGCGAGGCAACTTCCCCAAGACCCACCAAAGAACGAGTGCTTTCCATTGATTTGTAAGTGTTCGCGCAAGAGGTTGATATCTTCAACCAGATGTTGCGTCGTATTTTGCTCTGTTGAACCGAAAGGGGTGCTTTGCCCACTCCCACGTTGGTCATGAAAAATCACATGGTGTGCTATAGGGTTAAAGTACAGTTTGTGTGCATCTTCGCTTGAACCACCTGGCCCTCCATGCAAGAAAAATATTGGAGTAGCTTCTGGGTTCCCCCACTCTTGATAATAAATTTGATGTCCATCACCTACGTCCAAATGCCCGCTCTTGATAGTATATTGGTCATCGTTCATAGGAGTAGTATACAAAATACACTGTCCCTTTTATAGTTTTACCAGAATAATCACACAATAAAACACTAGACCCTACTCGCTAAACCCTATACGCTAGATAGTATGAAGATTGCCTACGTACTCGACGACACGCTTGACAAGCCTGATGGCGTGCAACAAGCCATGACTACCATCGCAGAACATGTGCGAGCGCGCGGACACGACGTGCACTACATCGTTCCAACCACGACACGCACGGATTTACAGAACATTCACTGCATGAGCGGTTTCATTCAGATGAAATTTAACGGCAATTCAGTCAGAACGCCAAAGCGAGCGTCAAGCGCAAAAATCAGCGCACTCATGGAGGCAGAAAAGTATGACGTGATCCACGTACAGTTGCCATACAGCCCGCTGATGAGTGCCAAGGTTGTTGATGCAGCAGCAGTAGGCACGCGTATCGTTGGCACATTTCACATCTTGCCTTACAATGCAATTTCTCGAGTCGGCACGAAAGCACTCGGAATCGCACTTGCAAGAAACATACGCAAATTCACCAAGTTGTATGCAGTCTCTCCACCAGCGCTCGAATTTATGAAAACGAGTTTTGGCGTGTCCGGCAGCGTGCTTGGTAATCCAGTTGATTATGCATTTTTCAATTCATTTAAGACTAACAATTCGCAAAATGATAAAAAACGGATAGTGTTTGTCGGCCGTTTTGACGAACGCAAAGGAGTCACGTACTTGCTTCAAGCATATAAAGCCATGAAACAGCGAAACAACGTTGAGCTCATCATGTGCGGCAAAGGCCCGTTACTTGAACAGGTTAAGACGCAAGTAACGACAGACAACCTCACCGTTACGTTTCCTGGGTTTGTCACAGAAGAGCAAAAAGCCCAGTATCTCGCGAGCGCAGACATCGCCGTGTTTCCTTCAACAGGGGGCGAAAGTTTCGGCATCGTGCTCACTGAAGCGATGTCGTCAGGCGCTGGTATCACCATCGGTGGCAACAACCTCGGTTATGCGAGTGTACTACATGACTTCCCTGAAACTCTTTTTGACCCAAAAGATATCCCCGCATTTGCCACGCTGCTTGACAAATGTGTTACCGACCAAGCGTTCGCTACTCAAATCGGTACACATCAACACGAGTTCGTGAAGCGCTTTGATATTAATAAAATAGTAGACACGTTGCTAGCAGAAGCCTATTCGTAAGCATCTTGCGAAATAGCGCCAAAACGTGCATACTAATACTCATGTTAGGGCGAAGTAAAAAAACAGAAGTCGAGATAACTATATCGAACCGCACCATGTTGCGGATTATTTTATTTTTGTTTGGTACCATCGTTTTCCTCCGTCTTATTGACTCTTTGCGTCACCCGCTGACATTGATTTTCGTCTCTTTTTTCTTAGCTCTCGCGATCAACCCAATCGTTACGCGTCTGTCTAACAAACTCAAGAGCGGCAGTCGAGTCCGTGCCACCGCTATTGCTTACGGAGCGGTCATGAGTGTCATTATTGCCTTCGTGGTGCTGATTGTTCCTCCTCTCATAAACCAAACGACAGAGTTTATTCGCGAAGTTCCAGCAACGCTGTCAGACGTAAAGACTGACGACAGCTCACTTGGTCGCTTTATCCGTCGGTACAACTTAGAACAGCAGGTGCAAAACTTTGCGAGCGACTGGACACGAAACCTAGGCGACGTCCAAGGCCCAGTACTTACCACGGCCAACCGTATTTTTGCTAACGTCTTATCTATCGTAACTGTCCTTGTGCTCACCTTCATGATGCTTATCGAAGGACCAAAATGGCTCAGAGAGATATGGAAGCATGTGCCGAAACATCGACGTGCTCACGACCAAGAAATAGCCCGCAAAATGTACAAAGTAGTAACCAGTTACGTGAACGGCCAAGTCCTCGTTGCGTCAATTGGTGCAGTCTTTGCGATGATTGCGCTTGTTATATCTTCTACTATCATCGGTGTTTCTATCAATGCCGTAGCACTTGCCGGTATCGTGTTCTTGTTTGCACTTATTCCAACCATCGGTACAATACTTGGCGCATTGTTCGTAGCGATGTTCTGTTTGTTTGCCAGCCCGCTACTTGCACTCGTGATGCTCATTTACTTTATTGTCTATCAACAGATTGAAAACGCAACCATTCAGCCAATGATCCAGTCACGTGGTAACGAACTAACACCTATGCTTGTGTTCATTGCCGCAATACTTGGTATCGGACTCGGCGGCGTACTTGGTGGGTTTGTTGCCATCCCGCTTGCTGGTTGTGCCAAGATCTTGTTTGACGACTGGATCGAAGACAAAGACTTTAGTAAGTAAACAGGTTAGATGCGAAACCAGAGTTGTCCAGCAGTTGCGTGATCTTTTACGCCTATACCTAGTTCGCTTAACTCGTCACGTAATGTATCGGACAATGCCCAGTTTTTAGCCTCACGAGCTTCTGATCGTTTATTTAGGAGCTCTTTTTGATCTTCATTGATGTCAGAAACTTGTAGTGACAGCCCTGTGATTGATTCTATCGCTTCAATATCTTCTTTGCGTGGTGCTGATAATTCATCTTCAAAGCTATTGAAATATGCCGACAGTATAGACACTACCTGTGGTGTATCAAGGTCATTCGTCATACTGCCTATCAGTTTCTCTTGTATATTAGATTCAGCATCTGTTTCTGCTAATTGCCACATACGGGCTGTGATTGGCGTCCATTTATCAAGCAAATTTTGCCAAGATGATAGTATCTCCCAAGTAAAATTACCTTCAGTACGGTAGTGTTTGCTGAGTATCATGAGCTTAAACGCATCAAGCGAAAACCCGTGGTCTAGTATGTCCTGTAACGTGTATACATTGCCAAGACTCTTGCTCATTTTAGTGCCATCAACTTTGATGTGGTTAGCATGTACCCATATGTTCGCAAATGTTTTTTCTGTTATGGCCTCCGTTTGCGCTATCTCGTTTGTGTGGTGCACTGGTATGTGGTCTATGCCGCCGGTATGGATGTCAATCTGGTCACCAAGTAGCTCTCGCGCCATGACAGAACATTCGAGGTGCCACCCTGGGAACCCCATTCCCCACGGGCTTTCCCATTCCATATCTCGCTTAACACCCTTCGGACTCAACTTCCATAGCGCAAAATCTGTCGGATTTTTCTTACCTTCAGTATCAACACGAGCACCTGCTTTCAAGCCTTTTATATCTAATCTTGCAAGCGCTCCATAGGTTTCGAGCTTTGACGTGTCAAAATACACACCGTCTTCTATGTTGTACGTAAAGCCCTTTTTCTCTAGCTCAGCTACAAAATCAATTTGTTGCTTTATATATTCTGTTGCGCGCGGCATATGGTCAGGCTTCAACAGTCCAAGCATGTCATAGGCTTCATGCTCAGCGATCTTGATATATTTATCAGCTACGTCCCACGCAGTGATACCTTCTTTGCGGGCACCCTTTTCCATCTTGTCTTCGCCGGCATCTTCATCCGATGTCAGATGACCAACATCTGTGATGTTCTGCACGCGTTCTACTTCATAACCAGCAGCTTTAAGTGTCCGCACCAATATGTCCCAATATATATAAGCAACCCAGTTTCCAATGTGTGGTTGGCTATAGACGGTCAGTCCGCAGGTGTATAGTGATACTTTGTTGCCGTCGAGTGGGACAAGTTCGTCGTTTTTTCTTGTAAGCGTGTTATAGAGTTTCATCTTGCTTTTCCTTTAGTGCATCCAGAAGCGCTCTTGCATACGAATCAACCTCTGCACGCAGTTCATTGATGTCTCGTTTTACCAATATCTTAAAACCAGCAGCATACGGGTGCCCACCGCCACCAAAATGAGTAGCAAGGTCAGAACCAATAGCTCGTTCAAAATTACAGCGAATTTTAGCCGTTATTTTGCCGTCTTTATATACTTTGTAGGCAATAGCAATGTCTACACCAACAACAAGCCGCATATCGTCCATAACGAGCATAGACGGGTTGTAGAGTGGACTAAAACGTTCTATTTCGTCCCACGGTATGACGACGCTGGCGATACGACCGCTTTCATCTAACGTGACGCGTTCCAGCAAGCGTCCCTTGTAGGCGAGCAGTTCAGGCTCTTTTCGCATCAATTCTCGGCGCGCTTGTTCTAGTTTAGGGATACTCACTCCTCGTTCTATCAAATCTGCCATAACCCGGTAGCTTGCCGGTGTGCTTGCTTCGGTGGTGAGCCCTAAACTGTCGCTCATGATTGAAACACTCATCATTTCACACGCATCGATAGGCAGTGGCCAATTATGTGCCAGCGCAATTCGGTGTATTATTTCGCTGGTAGCAACTGCTTCTTCTACATAGCTAAGTGTAGCGTACGACAATCCATCTGTTTCGGTATGATGGTCTATGACAACAAACGGTTTTGTTTTAAGCCAAGACAACATGCCGTTTCGTTCATAGTATTCAAACAGCGTTTCAGTGCTTGAATCGACCACGATAGACATATCCGTACTGCGCGGAATTTCTTTTATCACTCTGTCCCAACCACTCAAATAGCGTAAATGTTGTGGCATATCGACTGCGCAGACGAGAGTCACACTTTTCCCCATTTCGCTTAAAATAGCTTCGAGCGCGAGCGCAGTACCAAGTGAGTCTCCGTCTGGATTATCAGCCTGGAGCACCACTACATGCTTGGCGTTGGTGATTAAGTCGTGTAATTCTTGATAGTTTTGCATGTAAATTCTAGTATAACACTTCTCAAAAACTTTGGCGTCCTTCGAGCGCACGGCCGAGCGTTATCTGGTCAGCGTACTCCAGGTCGACTCCGATAGGCAGTCCTCGAGCAAGTCGAGTAATCTTTGCTTTTGTATCTGCTAATTCTTGTTGTATATAGAGGGCTGTTGTTTCGCCTTCGACTGACGCATTCGTTGCAAGGATAATCTCTTTTACTTGGTCGTTCTTGATTCGTTCCTTCAGCTCATAGATATGCAGCTGTTCCGGCCCAATGCCGTCAATCGGTGAAATAAGCCCACCAAGTACATGATAAGTACCCCTGTACAGACTCGTTTTTTCTAGTGCCCATATATCAAAAGCGTCAGCGACCAACGCCACCACTGTTTTGTCACGCATCGGGTCAGTATACAGTGGAGAGAATTCTTGATCTGCGTCAATTAACGCATAGGTAACCGGGCAATACCTCACCCCTTCATGGATGTTATCGAGTGCTGAGACGAGCTTCCCTGCTTTGCTTCGATCACTTTTCAGTATAAAATAAGCAAACCGTTCAGCACTACGTGGCCCAACTCCCGGCAATTGCCCCAAGGCTTCAATAAGATCTTCAAGCGCTTTTGGGAGCGTGCTCACAACTAATCCTTAATTACAGACCTAGATTTCCAAGTGCACCCATCATAGGTTGCATTTTTTCTGCAGCAAGTTTTTGACTTTGAGAAATTGCAGCTTTGACAGCTTCTTCAACCCAACGCTCAAGCTGACCGATATCATCAAGATCAACGCTGTCAGCGTCTATGTGCACTTTCTTTATTTTCATTTCGCCGTTTATCTCAACACGAACAGCACCTTCGCCTGCTTCAACTTCAATAATTTCCTTCTGCAGGTCTTTTTGAATTTTACGCATCTTCATGACCATTTTTGCTTGATCAATTCGACTCATACGTGTAAATCTCCTTAGTTTAGTAGTATTGTAGCAGTTTAGTCGCGACTATTTATAATCCGAGATTTTGTATAAGTATCTCTCGTATCTTCTGTTTGTGGCCAGACCACAAAAAACCGTGTGAGCTGATAGTAGCAACTAAATATCACCGCAAATGAAACGAGCAGTACTCCGAAACTTCTTGCAACTGGGTTTCGAGGGAACACATTGTACCATTCGTCTAGTAGATATTCGATTCCAGCTGCAATCACGCTGTACGCAAAAGGGAGTAGAAATATAACAGCTGCAATAGGTGAACCAAGCGCACCGAGCAATATACCAATAAGCGCACTTCCTATCATGATACGTGTTCGGTCTAGACGTAATTTTTGTCGGTATGCATTCAATCCTATCAAGAACAAAATACCACTGGATATATCAAATATTGGCAGTCTTCCGACATTGATATGTGGCTCTATCGGCATGCGGTAGATAAACGCAGATGGCACACGCAAAATGTCACGAGGAATAGAAGCAAGGTCAAGCGTCGGTGGCAGAAGCATCCATTCTCGTAACAATGAGAGCTCGCGAGCAAAACTGAGCAACAATGGCAAAAGCGAAACGAGCACAATAAGTACCCCTGACAATATGGCTTGCCGTTTCACATTTTTGAAAAATGGCTTAATCCTATCCCAATACACAATTGCGAGCACCATCACGAACCATATCGCTCCAGGTATATACATGAGTATTGCAAGTGCGGTAAAAACAATTAGTGGAACCAATTTGTTTGATTTACTATGAAGCTGCCACAGCAGTAAACTTGCAAAAGTAAAAAAGCTCATCAACGTAATGAGCGGATAACCGTATCTGCTAACTGCTAAAACGACTGCATTCGTCGCAAATGTCGCGGTGGTCAGGAGCGATGCTTGTAGCGTATGCCAATGTCGCAAGGCATAAAAGAGTGCAATACACGTGGCGATATAGAACATGAAACTCACCGCACGCACCATTCGAATGCTCGGGCTGAAACTCGTGAGTGCGTACACTGAAAGTTTATAGGGTGCGTTGAGCGGGTTTTCCCAGATCGCACTCAGCGATGATGCACTCTGCGCTGTCTGTATTTCAGATAGTGCTGATTCTGTTGGGATAAGGCTTAAGACATTTATAACAAAAAGTATAGCCACAGCCAGAACGACAACGTAAATTGTCTCTTGCTGCCAAAGATTTTTGGCGATAAATTTCGCAAAGTCACCTATTTTTTTCACTGAATTTCATTATAGCAGAAGATATTTTTATGTGTCTGTGTAATCAGTGAACTTTCGTTTTATTCGTCAAATTGTGGTGCCGAATGTTTCGTA
>CAYNWE010000048.1:0-7663 GCA_964400855.1 uncultured Candidatus Saccharibacteria bacterium | reverse complement strand
GCCCCCTCAGTTCAATTCGTATAAAATCAGTATAGCGTTAAAGATTTCTGATTTAAAGGGCAGAAGAAATTTCTTCTCGTACAATCGCTTCAAGCTCTTCAGCAGGGATGCTTGACTGTGGTTCTTCAACTGTTATGTTGACACCGTAGGCAGTATAGCGTTCTTGCCTGTCACCATACTCGATACCATACATCGTATTATCTTTTACGTTAACGATAAATGTCGTTCGAAGTGTCGCGTTGTCGGAGTAATTTTCAGGGTTTAGCGGCGCAAACATGCCATAGCCTGCTTTCTCAAAAGCTTTCTGTAGCACTGTTGCGAACGGCTTAAGGCGTACTGTTGCCGGAATAACTAGTACATTTTTTTCATCAATTGTATCTTCTAGCGCCGCGCTATAATCGACAGTATATACTTTGGTTTCTTTCATCTGACGAATCATTTCAGCTCTGAAATTAGCGTCATAGTTTCCGAACACTGCTAACGTAACTAGTTCGCCTATATAGCCATCTTTAGCAGACGCTTTATCTTCTTCAGTCAGCGTATTTGTTCCCCATTTCCCTAAAACACTATCCAGGCTCGGTGATGTGCCGTCTTCCTTTTTCTGATTTGTATTAAATTCTGTATAGCGTGAATACTGTCTATCTGGGTACGAAACACCTTCAGTCGCAACATTAGTCTCAATCGTAGCTGTCTTTTGGGCAAACGTCACCTTGCTTTTTGTCACCATCTGAGGCGCAAAGAAAAACTGCTGGTCTTGAATTACTTTATTGCCTGTACCGCCACTCGTGAGTCGTCGGTTAACACTCGTCGTCGCCATACTATTATTAATAGCCATCCAAAGCCGTCGCTCATCTGTAAGGTAAAGGCGTGTATAGCCAAAGTAAGATGCGACTATCGCAAGTGGAATTGCGAGCAACACCATATTTCGCGCAAGTTTCTTTAGGTCCCAAGATGCAAGCATAGAATCCATTTTATCCATGAATTTTCGTTTGCTTACTGTTGACGCATCAGCGTGCTTCGTTTTTCTGAACTGAGGTTTTTTGAGTTGTATCTTCTTCATAAAATCTATTGTATCAGCTGCAGTGAGATAATAAGCTTTTTGGTTTAATTGAACAGTGTAAAAATGCTATGATGATGCAATTGATAACTTCAAAATATGCTTAAAAGTTACCAATCAGTGTAAATGGGGCATTACCGCAGTTGGGCAAGCAGCGCATCGCTGGCAGTGACATATTTATAATCAAAAATAGTTGAAGGGGCTGTAGCTCAGTTGGCTAGAGCGCTTCGCTGGCAGTGAAGAGGTCCAGGGTTCGAGTCCCTGTAGCTCCACCAAGTATTTTTGATAACGTAAACAAAAAAGTCCGAAGAAAGTTCGGACTTTTTTATATCGGGTGTGCCCACCCGGCTCGGGTAGTTTTGTTTTTACTATTGTTTGTTTTAACTTGCTCGAGCCTTTGATACACCCGTTATAATGTCTATTATTCGCTTATGCTTGATTTTTGTCAAGAGACGACAAGAATTCAGCAAGTTCAGCAAATGGCTTCACGCCTTTATACATTAGTTCGTACTCTTCATCGGATAGTTCAGCATTTGTTTTATCTTGACCATCAAGAATAAAGCCAGGGTCAAATCCCCACCCATTTGTACCTCTTGGATAATCTGCGATAGTGCCTCGTTTTTCTGTCGTGAATATCTCCAACTGCTCACCGTCATAATAAGCTATTGCCGAACCAATAATTGCCGTCCTATCTTTACCTTCTAAAAGCGCACTTAAGCCTTCGGGCTTCAACTCCTCTAAAAACCATTTTATAAGTGGCCCTGGCAAGGCGCCTAGCGCAGTAAACACGAGAGTTGTATCCTCAACTATAACTGGTCGCTTAATTTTCTCGTATGCCGCACGGGCCTTATGCGCAACTACTTCACGAACATCTAAGCTTTGGATTTCTTCTACATCAACTGCGACATGCTCTATATCTCTACCAAGCATCGCGCTAAAGTGCTTTGCTTTATTCACATTCCCAGTTACGTATACCGGTAGCTTATTCATTTTCTATAGCGGGTTCAATTATTTGTAATCCGTTATTCTCAATTTCATCGATAAGTTTAAGTACAGATATATTTGAATTCTCTTTTTGATCAATCTCTCGCTCGACGCTATCATAACTATCACCGCTCTCGCTAAATGTGCTAATTGATCCTCCTGCTACTATTGCCGTCGCAACGGCTAAGCCAAAAGAATTTGCACTATGACTCACTATCCCATTGAGTACCAAAACTCCCGTCGCTCCGGCACTCGACACAGCTAAAGCACCAGAAATTTTTCGTAATGCTCGATAAGAAGTCTTCTTTAGACGCAATTTAGTGATTGCTAGTACTTTCTTATCGGCCGTTTCGCTAAGTAGATTAAGCGCGAGCGAACCAATTCTTTGTTCCCGTGTTGGGTGTTCACCGTCATTGGACTCAATGCCATCAGGAGCGAGTCCGATATGAAATAACTCACAGTCGTCATTCGGAAGGTTAATTTCTACCCTAGCAGGAAATGTTCCTGAAGAAAAATCAAATGTACTAAGTGAAATTTGATGAGGCCAATCACCTCTATCCGGATCAAAATCTTTTGAGGCAGTAAACTGAACAATCGGATTATCCCAAGTCATTCCGAACGGTAAATTTGGAGCACCTGGTATATCTTTTTCAACATCTGACATTTTTTAGTTTCCTTGTTACTTTTCACTATCTTAACATATCAAGCAATTTTTCTTCATCAATCACCTCAGTGCCGAGTTTGAGTGCTTTGTCTGCCTTACTCTGACCCGCTTTTGCACCCATAACTAGATATGTCGTACCTTTCGCAACTGAAGTTTGGAACGTACCGCCAAGCACACGAATCTTTTCTGCTGCGGCATCTCGGCTCAATGACTCAAGCGACCCGGTAATCACAAAGCTCTTCCCGCTCAAAGGGCCACCAACATGCTTCACGTCTTCAGGCCAGACGTCGAGTCGTCGAAATTTCGCAAGCAACGCTTGATTATCATCGTCAACAAACCACGCCAAGATGGACTCAGCGACAATTTCTCCAACACCCGACACAGCCTTTAATTGCTCATAGGTTGCAACCCCAATGTTGTCAAGCTTCTTAAAAGTGGTGGCTAAATCTATTGCTGTTTGCGCACCCACGTGCCGTATGCCAAGCGCGTACACAAATCGAGCAAGTGGTGGTTGTTTTTTATCGGCAATTGCGGTTACTAAGTTTTTCGCAGACAGCTCAGCAAATCGCTCTAAGCCCATTACCTGTTCGACCGTTAGTGTATAGATATCGGCAAAATCCGCTACTAACCCTGCGTCAACCAGCGCTTCGACGTTTTTCTCGCCCATACCGTCAATATCCAACGCGCCTTTTGATGCAAAGTGTTCTAAACCTCGTTTTAGCAGTATAGGACCCGTCGCTCCTTTTACACGATAGACAGCCTCACCCTCAGGCCGCACAAACTCAAGCTCTGGGTATTGCCGCTTCAACTCAGTCTCATAATGAAACCGTTTCGCATTCACTGGTCGTAAATCTTTAATGACAGATTGCACTTGTGGGATGATGTCACCAGCTTTATATATAATGACCGTGTCACCTATACGGATATCTTTACGGTCAATTTCATCTGCATTATGCAAGCTTGCATGTTGTACAGTCGTACCTGCTACAACGACCGGGTCAAACACTGCAACTGGCGTTGCGGCACCCGTCCTGCCAATACTCAAAACAATATCTTTCACCACCGTTACGGCTTCTTCAGCTGCATACTTAAATGCAACAGCGCCGCGTGGGGTCTTACCCACTACTCCCAAATCTGCATACACAGCTCGGTCATTCAGCTTCACCACTAACCCGTCAGTGTTAAATGGCAACTCTAATCGTCTTTCACCCCATTCGTGCACAAAATCCATGAGTGAGGGTATTTCTTTCAACACAGTTGCATGCTTGTTGCAGGTGATACCAATGGCTCGCATCGCTTCATACGCCCATTCGTATGTTGGCACGTCCTCTGGTTGCTCACGTAGCAAGTCATACGCAATGAAATGTAATGGTCGTGCCGCAACAAGTTTTGGGTCAAGTTGACGAATGGTACCTGCGCTTAAATTACGTGGGTTCATAAAAAGTGGCTCGCCAGCTTCTGCTCGCTGACGATTGAGTTTGTCAAAATCTTTCTTGTACATCACAATTTCGCCTCGAACTTCAGTGCGACCTTTTAACAAATGCTCAAACCCAGCTTTGCTACGTAGCTTAAGCGGCACATTCTGAATGGTACGTACATTCATTGTCACGTTTTCGCCTACTTTGCCGTCACCTCGCGTCAGCGCTGTCGTCATAACACCGTCTTCGTATATCAGCGCGCACGCAAGCCCGTCCATCTTGATATCTGCAAAGTACGAAAACGGTGTCCCAGGAGCAAGTTTTTGTATCCGCTCGACCCAAGCACGCACCTCAACCTCATCAAACACATCTTGCAGGCTTAACATCGGCTTCTGATGAGGGACTTTTTCAAACTTATCAAGTGCGACGCCAGCAACACGTTGCGTTGGTGAGTCGGGTGTAATGAACTCTGGGTACTGCTCTTCCAATTGCGATAACTCGTGCTTTAGTGTATCGGCCGCCGATTCACTCATCACCGATTCATCAAGCACATGATAGTGATAACGATAGTCATTTATCACCTCTCGTAGTTTTAGAATACGCTCGTATGCTTGCTGTTTTCTATAATCACTCATAACAATTCTCTATATAACACGAACATATAGGCAATTATAAACGGGATAAATACTATGGTGAGCGCAAAAAATAAGAACTGAGCAAGAAGTGCAGACACGAATATAGCCGGAAACACGATTGACACAAAACAAAATGCCGCAAACAAAAACAGCGCGACAATTCGTCGCATAATCGCAAGCCGTCGAAATTGCACAAGTTTTTTCGCTTTTTTTAACGCTTTTCTCGGCGTCATGTCTGGAAGTGTCACAATAAATAACGCAATCATCGACGAGGTTACCATATATGCAGACAATAGAAGCAACAACAAGAACAGCAAGAGCCACATAAATTGCTCAGTCGCATTAAATGCAAGTCCGTTGTCGATCACTGTCCTAAAAAGATAATTGCCCACTGAAGCAGGAATAAACTGTGCAAATATAACAAATAGTACGAGCATAAAAGGCACAATAGGATACATACCACGATAAAATGCATCTTTCATTGTCACCTTATTTCCTGCTTGCTGCTGTCTATAGAGCCAGATGAGTGCAAGTGTGCTCATGACAATCATTATTGTCTGATATACCCCCTGTACATCACCAGCGGCACTCGTCGTCGACTGCAACATCAGTGTGATGACCGTCACGTTTATAGCGAGTGTTGAAATGTCACGTGCGAGCACATCTTCAAAAGAGTCACGTATGCCATCAATATCTACTGGTGAAGAAAACCCACGAACAAATACAGCATAGCCAATCCCAAAAATCAGAATAAACCGCAGCAAATTTCGATTGTTAGCTCGTACTAAACGCCAGGATTTCTTTACCAATTTCCACCACGGCGGGATCGGTGGCCCAGGATGTTTGACTCGCTTGTGTAAGCGGAATGATTTATATTTCGGATTTTTTCTTAAACGAGCATTCCAGCGTGTAACGGACGGCTCTTTCACGACCAGCTCAGACTTTTTGTCAGATTTTAGTTTCAAAGTGACGTTCCCATACCTCGTAATTTGGCAATACGGTCATCTATTGGTGGATGCGTACTAAAAAGTGCACTAAAGCTCTTTCCTTTGAGCGGATTTGCAATAAACAAATGAGCAGTTGATGTATTTTGTCGTTTCATGCTTGTATTACCATCTCGCAGCTTCTCAAGTGCGCGTGCTAACCCTTCTGGGTAGCGCGTAGTCAACGCTCCAGTTGCATCAGCGAGGTATTCTCTTTTTCGCGAAACACCTGCTTGAACCAACATAGCAACGAGCGGTGCCAGTACCATCGCAACGATTGCGAGAATAGCTAGTCCAGCTGGCGCATCATCGTCGTCACTCCCAAAAAAACTCATTCTCAAAAAGATATCCGACAAAATTGAAACAACCATTACTAAACCAAAAACCATCATACTTACCCTGATATCATAATTTTTCACATGCCCAAGCTCGTGCGCCATTACACCTTGTAGCTCACTGTCCTCTAGCACGTCAAGTAACCCTTGAGTAATTGCAACATGCGCATGTTGCGGGTCCCTGCCTGTTGCGAACGCATTCAACCCCGTATCAGGGATGATGTACACTTTCGGCATCGGCATGCCTTCAGTGATTGCGAGATTCTCAACAGTACGCCACAACCGAGGGTTATCTGATTTTTGTATCTCTTTTGCGCCGTTAAATGTCAAGGCAGCACGAGCAGAAATAAAATAGCTAATTAATGCGTAGATAACTGAACCAATAAGCGCACCAATTGTGATAGTAAAATCACCAAAATATAATCCAGCTAGATAAGTTAGTGCACCAATAAAACCGACAAAACCAACAACTAGCACCACAGTTTTACGTTTATTCGCTGCTATTTCTGAATACATACAAACAATTTATGTTACTAAAACTTAACGTCTACAGGTTTTTCAGCTGTTGCACGCTCAGATTCTTCAAGTTCAAAGAATTCACGTTCAGTGAAACCAAGCATCCGCGCAAACAAAATAGTCGGAAATGTCTTTACTTTAATGTTCAAGTCACGAACCGCACCATTATAGAATCGTCGAGATGCCTGAATTTTATCTTCAGTATCGACAAGTTCAGCTTGGAGTTGTTGGAAGTTCGTATTTGCCTTCAAGTCAGGATACGCTTCTGCAACAGCAAAAATGCTCTTGAGTGCGCTTTCCATCATGTTCTCAGCTTTTGCGCTGTCAGCAACACCGTTTGCGTTCATCATTGCGCTACGCGCCTTAGTCACCTCTTCAAACACACCTTTTTCGTGTTTTGCGTAGCCTTTTACTGTCTCAACCAAGTTTGGAATAAGATCAATTCGACGCTTTAGCTGAACAGTAATATCGCTCCACGCTTCATCAACACGTACTTTTGTATTTACCAAACCGTTATAAAGTACTACTAGAAACAGTACGAGAAGACCCAAAACAACGAGTGCAATTATCATAATAACTCCTTTAATCAACTTACCCTTTTAGTATACCATCCTCGATAGATGATAGTAATGTTGAAATTATATGCAAAAAATAGTAGAATCTAAGAACTTGGGTTGTTAGCTTAAGTCTGGCCTTAGCACCTCGTTTACACCGAAGGTGAAAAGAGCCAGCGGCTCATTGCAAGGGAATCTTCCTTTGAAAACTTGTTTTCAAAAGCAATGTTCCGGGTCCGCCAAAGGTGGATCACCGACCATAAATATTTAAAAAACAGGTTTGGGTTGTTAGCTCAGTTGGCTAGAGCACCTCGTTTACACCGAGGGGGTCGGGGGTTCGAATCCCTCACAACCCACCATTTTTATTTATTTCGACAACTATGCGGACGTGGTGGAATGGTAGACACGCTACCTTGAGGTGGTAGTGGGAGCAATCCTGTGGAGGTTCAAGTCCTCTCGTCCGCACCAGAGTGAAACTTTTTTCCAAATGACGGCGCGTTGCGCCGGAAGTACGGGC
>CAYNWE010000047.1:0-7717 GCA_964400855.1 uncultured Candidatus Saccharibacteria bacterium | reverse complement strand
ATTTCCTTTGATGTCAGGGTCGTACGTGTCTTTGAGCTCAACGGTCGTGCGATCTTTATAGAGATTCCCAAAGGTGATACCCTGTACATTATGCTCGCAACATACGTCAAGCAACGCTCTCGTTTGCTCCCATGACTTATCAATCGGAAACTTTACAAAGATGGGCTTAGTTGTCTTTATGTTGTCGAGTGCAGTCAATAAATCGTCTAAATCTTTCGGATTCGTAAATGGTTCACCACCAAAGGTGTTTGGACAAGAAATATTAATCGTGTAGTAGCGCGCATTACCCTGCGCCTCCCAGAGTGCAAGCGACTGTGCATAGTCGGCAATCCCAGCAGCTTTGCTTGCGGTTTTTTTGCTATTTGTTTTGGCGATAGAAATGTTTAGTGGAAAAGTGCGCAATAAATCGTCGTTATAGTTTTTTACTCTGGCTATGACTGCATGTGCGCCTTCACTTTTAAGCCCTGAGTTTACGATAATTGATTTACTTTTTGGCAGGCGAGTATACCACGGTTGCGGGTTGCCTTGATATGGGTCGAGTGTAACGGAGCCGCATTCAATAAACCCAAACCCTATTGCCTGAGCCATAAGAACAATCTTGGCATCTTTATCAAGCCCTGCACTTAATCCAAGCGGATTTTTGAAAACAATGCCAAGCGTGTCAACACGTAGCATGTGATCTTCGTAGACGAGTGTTTTGTGACTAATCCACCGAATAAAACGACTTTTTTGTAAAAACGCAGCCAGACGGATCATGCTATCATGCACGGCATCTGGAGAAAAACGAAACAAGATTGGCTTAGCGACGTAGCGATAGCCGAGGTTAAAACTTGAGGAGATAAACTGAATCATATACTTCTTTCACACTTTTTATGTTGTTGCTGATTTGATGCGAGGAAACACAACAGCTGCTAAAAGCGCCATAGAGCGAGTTCTTGCTGGAAACGACGAACTCTATTGAACATACGATAGTAAAAAACAAAATAAAAAACAAATACTGCTGACAAAACGCTTACTGCGTGCAGCCCACCTGGTGGAACTGACGAATGAAAAGTATCCGCTTGGAGCAGGGTCGCAGTTGAGCGGATTGAGTTGCCTTGGCTCACCAATACGCACGCTTCAACACAATTTTCAGGTATATAGGGACGAGCCTCTGTTTGCTGGCCACGGTTCGCGTGATAAGCGGAGGTGTTTATAGCTGAAAAATGCGTCACCCCAGCCAAGATTACTAAAAAGCCGGCAACCAATAGTATTCGTAAATTTTTTAATATATAGTGCACACTTCTATTGTACGCCAGTTATGCAAGTGCCTCGATTCCCGACGCTATTTTTGAAATAGAGCGTCACCGAAATGCTTTTTTAGCCTCGCACGGATACTCCCCTCATGTCTACCCAATAACTTCGCCAACTGCTTCACCGTTTTACCTGCTGCCCATTGGTTAAGCATCGTCTCGTCTTCAATCTTTTTCCATGGCTTATAGGCATTTGGGTATGTCTCACGCATTTTATCGATTTTTTCGTGCCAACTCCCTGCTTCACCTTTAACTTTTTTCTGAACTGGTTTGATTGTAGCTTGCTTCTGGAGGTACTGCGCTTCAAGCGCTGCATGTTGTGCGCTATCTTTTGACGACTTTCGGCGCAACGTATCGTCGAGGTCGTACGCTTCTTCATGCATCATCAACGCTGTTCTATTTAACCCCCCAAGTGTCAGTGTTTGCAAACTTCTCACGCGCGACAACGCGACATATCCCATGCCGGGGACGAATGCATTTCCTAAGTCAACATGAGCAGCATCCAGTGTCATCCCTTGACTCTTATGCACCGTGATTGCCCACGCGAGACGCAACGGGAGCTGCGACAGACTTGCAACTTTTTTCTCGCCATCACGCATTTCCCATGTGTCGGGTTTTGCCTCTACGCGTCTTCCGTTTTTTGTTTCAATGATTGGGTAGTCTGTTGTTTTATCAAACCCAACCACCGTCCCGAGCGTCCCATTCACATATTTCTTTTCCTGAGAATTTTTTACGAACATCACGAACGCACCCATTTTTAGCTTAAGCAATTCTGGTGCGAGACAAGATTTTTTTAAACTCTCCACGGCATTCGCTCTCCCAGTTGAACTCATTGCATATTCGTGTACTTCCCCGTCCATCTCACGCAACTTTGCATCATTTACGTAGTCAACGTTTTGATTGGTCGTGTAGAGTTCTGTGACTGGCTCGTCAAAAGGCGTTCGTGTTACTTTACGCGCCATGAGTGCTTCAACATGACGGCGTCGAAGGTCATTTGCTCGTAAGGCTGTTAGAATCTCTAATAGCTCATCATCTTCTTGTCGATGTTGTTCTTCAAGATAGCAGACGACAGGGTCGAGCGATTCCCATGCACGACTCCCCGTCACAAATCCGCCTTGCTTAGAATCGTCCCGATTCACCGGCGGTAGTTGAAAAAAATCTCCACTCAAAATAACCTGCAGCCCACCAAAAGGCTTGTCTCCACCACGGACCAGTCGACATACTTCTTCTATCATGTCGAGTCGATAATCATGCAGCATGGATACTTCATCTACGATTAAAACATCGGCATTTTCTATCTGGTCACGTCGGCCTTTTGACATGTCAGCAACGTGCTTTTTATGCAGACTATCCGCGATACCAATACCAGCCCAAGAGTGAATCGTGTTGCCACCCAAATGCGTTGCTGCAAGCCCGGTTGAGGCAGTAACGGCAATTGTTTTACCTTGCGCTCGAGCTTGTCTAATAAACTGGTTGAGTACGTACGTCTTCCCTGACCCTGCAGGACCAGTTAAAAATATCGAATGACCAGCGTCCAAGATAGCAAGTGCAAGCGTTTGTTTCATGTGTACAGTATAGAGCCTGCTAGTTGTTTGCCAATAATTGAGTTTGTAATGCAATTTCTGTCACACGACCTTGTAAATCAACAGACTTATTCTTCAAACCGACAACAACTTGCTGTAGCTCTTTCAAGTCAAGCTCTATCTGACGTGCGAATTGCATATAGTTGTTGTTGTCAGCTCGGAGGTGTACTGCAACCATTTGAAGATTTTTGATACTAGCTATGTGCTCAGCTTCAAACTGCGGTGGATATGCAGTAGCGGTAAGTAAATCGATAGCTTGAGCAACATTCGTTTGGAAGTTTTCAATTTGACCCGGGAGTAGTGCGGCAACTCCTTCGGGCGATTGTAAGTCCTGCATAAAATAGACTCTGCTCAAGGCCTGTTGCAAAGCGAGACAATACGTTGAACGTATATCTTGATCAGTAAGCTCCTGTAACTTTTCAGCTGCTTGACTCATTTGCACACTTTGCCAACGTGCCTGTTTCGGGCGAGGTAAAAAGTCAACATACGAGCTATAAGCTGGTGGCGGCGTTAGCAACTTCAATTCGTCTTTTATGGTTGCTACGATCGCTTCCGGAGCATTATCACCAGGCCCAAGTGCGCTGTAGGCTTCGTTGAAGTTGGCAATCAGGTTCTCCGTACTAACGTCACAATAGTATGCCGAAGGGATAATTTCAACTGAACGACTGAGCTTATCAACTTTAGTCTGCAGCGACTGCATCGATGCAGAATCACTATACGTCTCTGCTGAATTAAGGTATGCCCATGCTCGACCGCACTCAAAAAGCGCAAAAAGCAGCAACGTTATCACTGCGCAAATCGGCACCAAAAGTATTGGTTTTTTTCGTATCATTACCCGAAAAGCTGTTGCTCGTTCACGAGCTTTTTGCACGAGTTTCGTTACCCTCTTCTGCATAGTTAAAACAACCCATTCCAATAGTCTGACCAGCGAAAATATAACAGTAGTATAATGACGCCTATCGTGACTGTGACCAAGGTATTGCGCTCTTTGACAATAAACTGAGATACGCGGTGTTTTGGATTCAAAATCTTCTGCTGTACAAGCTCGCTGAGCGTCAGCCAAAACAGTGTACTTGTGACGAGCCATACGGATAAACAATATAAGCAAAGCGCGCCAATTTCATAGACGCCTTGGTAAAACAACCACAAACAAAAACAAACGCCAAAAACAACTCCACCAAATAACGTCAACCACCATGTTCGATGGAGCTTCACCGCACCAGCAAGTATCGTCATTGCCGCAGTCAAAAGAGCACTAAACCCAAATATGCCAAAAACAGGGTTAGGAATATGGTCGAATGCACTCGCTTGAGGGCTCGTAATAACAGGGGAGCACGCAACTACCGGGCTAAAGCTGCAGCTTGTGACTCGCTCAGGATTCTTTAGTAGTTCAATTTTCTCAATCGTCAAGATAGATGCAGCCGACAAACCGATAGAAGCCAATGCGAGCAATGCAACGGCGAACGATTTTGTATGCTCAAAACTTACGCGCTTTACGAGTAACGTCTCGACAGTGAGCAGCAGGGCACCGAGTCCAAACAGCCAACGCACATCTTCACGAGTAATAAATACCGTCACAAACAAGAAAATAATTGGAAGCGTGACAATAGCTACTCTCTCACGCCAAAAATGTACTTCACCTACCATAAGTGTTATTGTACTTGCTCTGTAGGGGCGTTGTCCAATAGCTCAGTAGAACTATCGGTTTAAACTGTTGGGGTTGTCGTATCAGTAGGTGCAGTTGGCTCAGCTGGTGTAGATGCTACTTCAGGAGTTGGTGCTGGCGCGGCTGGCTGCGTCACTACGTCTTCTACATTGTTAAATGCATCTTGGATGATACCAATACCGACATAACTCAATACCAGCATCAAGACGAGTGCAAGCACGCCGGACATTTTTCCATTTGTGACTTTTTCGACGCCCATACAGTATTTGTAAGCCCACCACAAGTTTGCAATAGGCACAATAATCAACCAAGCAGTTGGGATATCTGCACCTTTTTTCACCATTTCACCTTTAGTTACAACTTCCCAGTAAATACCATAGATTCCAAATGTGACAAGACTTAATAAAATGACTGATATAGGGTTCCGTTTTTGCATAATAAGTTTCCTTTAAAGCATTAGTTATTATGCGCAGTATAGCGCAGTTTTTTATAGAGCGCTACAAATTGCATGCGCCAGTCATCTAAATGAGCATATTCTTCAACGCTATTTCATATGCAGCAATAGCATCTTCACAATAGGTCACCGTTTCAGGATTTTCAATTTCTTTGTCTAGTACTTCACCATTTTCATCCTTGTTCATGCGCTCGATATCAAGTACTAATGTGTCAAAAAACAATAAATATTTTTCGCTATCAGAGCCAGACACATCGAGTACCAAGAGCTCTTCTACTAACTCGTTTTCTGGCGAAAATACTCTTGTGAAATCTAGTGAATAATCAGTAAATGTATCCAAATCATACGCGCGAAAAGCTCCTTCGTAGGCGTACTTCATCGTCCCGTCATCATTCATGCTCACAAAAGACTCTAAACGAGATGCAAGATTTTCACGCGCACTCATGACAATTTGCATCCGTCGTATGTCTAGCTCAAACTTCGCTTCACGTATCTTTTCTAACAAGTCCGCTGCAAATGCATAGTCTAACTCTGCCATTTCACTCTCACCGAAAAATTCATCGTTTGCACCTTCTAAATAGGCTCGTTCTTGTGCAGGCTCAAGTACGATATTGCCTGTGGCATGCTCACTATATATAACTAACCGATGTTTTGCTTCGGGCTCTTCTCCTTGCCAATCGACCACAACCGAATTAATTAGCTCAACTCGTCCAAGTGCACGCGTCGTCATTCCGAGATACTGCTCATCGACAATTTCAGTCCGATTAACAAATCTATAGGGCAGCTGAACTGATTCTATTTCAAACTGACCTATTGTATTTAATGCATCTTCAACTAAAGCTGCGGTAGCATTTTTTTCAACAAACATCCTTCGATTTTATCGCATAACCCTCGTTTAAACATGAGCAATTTCAAGAAAAATCTATAGAAGTGAAGCTATTCCAACTTCAAGCTGTTCTACAATACGGCTAAAACCCAGCTGGTCGATTTTTGGTAACTCTTCTTCTCTCTCAACAATTGCTGAATAGAGATCCCAAAACGGCTTTTCTACATCCATCGCCCATGTTTGATACGTACTCACGACATCCATCGAACCACCAAAATCTCGCGTCCTTACAAACCCTGGGTTCTTATGTACCGGATTAAAATACTCGAGCCGATGCCCTTCAACTCCGTGATAGCCGTTCCATGTTAAAAGAGTAGCCCACCCTGTGAGCTGATGAAAATAAACCATTCTTTGCGCGTCCGCGTCATGGTCAAACCAAGACTCAGAATGTTTTGAACCGTCCTCGAGCACTTCACTTTTTTCCGTAAGCAATAGAACCATTTCACCAATGACTGGCAAATAGAGGTTATCTGATTCAGCACCACGTGGCGCTGCCCTTTCAAGCTCAACTTCGTAGTATTGTATGAGCGAATTATCATATCGACTATTCATAATTTCGCCAATAGTAACACCCCCAGTTTTAAAAGCATATTGCTTAAGCAATTTATGTCGATACGGGATGCATCGTTACTCCTTAAATTAAATAAGGGCTCCTTACGGAGCCCTTATTTAGTTCTATTTCTCTTTCGTGTCATCTACGACTTCGCCTTCTACTGGCTCGTCGTCTTTCTTTTCGCCGTCACCTTTTACTTCTTCCTCTTTTGCTGCCTGTTCGTACATCTTCGCACCAATTGGCATCATTTTGTCGGTCAGTTCTTTGGCAGCGGCTTCAAGCGCATCTTTATCAGCGTCTTCTTTGCCTTGCACTTCTTTTGCGGCTGTGACTGCTTCTTCAAGCGTCTTTACATCTTCTTCGCTCAATTTCTCTTTGCTATCGCTCAAGAACTTTTCAGCTTGGTATACACCGTTTTCAAGCAAATTACGTGCTTCAACTGTTTCACGCTTTTTCTTATCTTCTTCCGCGTTAGCCTCAGCGTCTTTTGCCATCTTTTCAACTTCTTCTTTGTCCAAGTTACCACTGTTCTGGATAGTGATAGACTGCTCTTTGCCTGTCCCTTTATCTTTAGCGGTCACATTCAAAATTCCGTTTGCATCAATATTAAACGTCACTTCAATCTGCGGCATACCACGAGGCGCTGGCGCAATCCCGTCAAGGATAAAGCGACCAAGACTCTTGTTGTCGGCCACCATTTCACGCTCACCTTGCACGACATGTATTTCTACCTGAGGTTGATTGTCAGCAGCAGTCGAAAATGTTTCGCTCTTGCTGGTTGGGATAGTCGTGTTTCGTGTGATCAACTTGGTTGCAATACCACCCATTGTCTCGATACCGACAGACAGTGGTGTCACGTCAAGCAACAAGACGTCTTTTACATCACCCGCAAGCACGCCACCTTGAATAGCTGCACCAACGGCAACTACTTCGTCAGGGTTTACACCCTTCATTGGGTCTTTGCCAAAGATTTCTTTTACCTTTGCCTGTACTGCTGGCATACGGGTCATACCACCAACCAATACAACTGCATCGATATCTTTTGCGGTGAGTTTTGCATCTTTCAATGCCTTTTCACATGGTGCAGCCGTCTTGTCGATGAGCTCTATCACCAAACTCTCTAACTTGCTACGAGATAGTTTATGCTCGAAGTGTTTTGGACCATCTGCATCAGCAGTCAAGAACGGTAGGTTGATGTCAACCTCTTGCGCAGTTGAAAGTTCGATCTTTGCCTTTTCAGCTTCGTCGCGAAGTCGTTGCATCGCAGCGTTATCATTCGTAAT
>CAYNWE010000046.1:0-7887 GCA_964400855.1 uncultured Candidatus Saccharibacteria bacterium | reverse complement strand
TATATATTCATCTGTTTACATGCCATTTTGATAGACAAAGTGCACGTCTAAAATTACCTCAGTTTCTTATAAATTTTGAATCAATTTATGTATTCCTCGCACCTTTTTGCAAGACATTCAGCAATTATCAACGATACATTTTAACAAGATGTATTGAGACTTTCGTTGATCAATCATCACGCGACGCCAACTTACAAATATAGCTCGTCATTTCATGTTTTCGCTGCGCTGTCGCGACATCCAATACCCTACTACACTACGATTCTTGTATCACTATATGTGAACAAAAAAAGAACTAGACACAGCTATTTTTACCCCTGTTGTTCGCATTCTGTACACATCTTTCACGCTAATATAAAATATGTTGAAAAAGTTGTTGACATAAGCTTTTTAAGTCGATAACATATGGTTAGCACTGAGTAATAAAAGTGCTCAAAAACAAAAATGTCTCTGTAACAACGACTTCTCGCAGGTCGTTGTTCTTTTTTATACTATTATTGTATTTTCATTCTTTTGGTTCTACAGTATTTGTCATGAAGACAGTTCTCTCTGTACAGGACGATGTCAGCGGCGGAATTATTGCTGAAATTCAAACCAGCCTTTCGAACGGATTGCCGACAATGCAAATTATTGGTGTCGTTGGAAAGAGTCTCGATGAAGCACGAGAACGACTGAGAAGTGCTTTCACCCATGCAGGCGTTGACATGCCACGTAAGAAAATCATTATCAACATAGCTCCCTCAGATATTCCGAAAAACGGCTCCTTCTTTGACCTAGCACTTTCACTTTCTATCTTGTTGAGTTCAAACCAGATTAAAGAAATCCCGCAGGATTGTGTTGTACTTGGAGAACTCGGCCTTGATGGTAAAGTCAAACCAGTCCGTGGGCTACTGGGTAAACTACTTTCTGCAAAAAAGCTCGGCTATAGTAACTTTATTATTCCTGCAGCAAACGCAGCACAGGCGTCGCTTATTCCAGACATTAACTTCTTACCTATTGATTCGCTCAAACAACTCTACCGTTACCTTACCCAAAATGACTATACATTCCTTGCAAGTAACGCACAGCCATCAGAATTACAGGAAATAGCTCCGTCTCCTTCAACTGATTTTTCTGATGTCATAGGTCAATCTGCAGCAAAGCGTGCGCTGGAAATTGCTGCTGCCGGCCAACACAATGTGCTCTTGAGCGGGCCTCCTGGCGTTGGAAAAAGTATGCTCGCGAAAGCCATGATCAGTATCATGCCACCTTTAAACAGGCAGGAGATTATTGAAGTAACCCATATCCATAGCCTTGTCGGTACGCACGCGTCAGAGCTCGTCACTACCCGACCTTTTCGTGCTCCGCACCATAGCACGAGCGATATTGCACTCATTGGTGGTGGTCAACGGCCAAAGCCTGGAGAAGTCAGTCTCAGCCACAAAGGCATTCTTTTTCTCGACGAGATACCAGAGTTCAAACGAGCAACGCTCGAAAGTCTCAGGCAACCGTTAGAAGACAAACAAGTAACCGTATCACGTGCTCAGGAACGTGTTACCTACCCCGCAGACTTTCTCCTTATCGCGACCAAAAACCCGTGCCCATGTGGCTATTGGGGTAGTTCGAAGCCGTGCGTCTGCGCTCCTATTGAGATTGACCGCTACCAGAAAAAACTCTCAGGTCCCCTTCTTGACCGCATCGATATACATGTCACCGTCGACAGTATCGACCATACGTCGCTACTTGCAAACACCACTCAATCAACAGAGCCAAGTGCAACTATTCTCGAGAGAATCTTGCGGGCACAAGATCGCAGTGCTAAGCGCTTCAAGAGTGCCTCTACTCGCAACGGAAGCATGAACAATAAGCAGGTAAAACAGCTTTCGAACTTGCTTCCAGAAGCAAAAGAACTCCTCGATACCGCCGCTGCAAAGCTCGATTTATCTGCTCGGGTCTATATGAAAACCGTCAAGGTTGCACGTACTATTGCCGACTTGGATGATTCAGACGCAGTCACGATTCAGCACATCAGCGAAGCCCTCCGCTATCGACCGGTGACTACCTCTTGAAATTCTGGTCCATACCTGATAAAATCATGTGAAACAATAAACAATATAAGGAGCAATTCCATTAACAGTGTTACCCGCCTGAACCATCAAATTCGGGCGTCGAAACTTCGGGTGATTGACGACGAAGGCAATCAGCTCGGGATACTCACAAAGTCAGAAGCCTTGCAAGCAGCAGAGCAAGCGGGTCTCGACCTCGTAGAAATATCTCCAAACGCTGACCCTCCTGTAGCCAAGATTGTCGACTGGGGGAAATACAACTACCAGCGGACAAAGCAACTTCAGAAAAACAAGAAGAATGCGAAAAACCTAGAAGTCAAAGAGATAAGAGTCGGATTGAAAATCGGCGCCCATGACCTAGAAGTCAAGGCAAAGAAAGTCCGGGAGTTCCTCGAAGAGGGTCACAAAGTGAAGTACACACTCCGCTTTCGTGGACGTGAACTTGCCCACAGAGATGTCGGCTTCACACTCGCACAACGAATCATCGACTCATTCGGAGACACCATCGTAGTGGATCAAAAAGCAACTTTTGCAGGAAAACAACTAACTTTCGTCATCAGAAGATCTGCATCTGCCAAAGCTTCACCGAAAGAAACAACAGCACAGAACGACGAACAAGAAATCAAGGAATCATAGGAGGATATCATGCCAAAACTGAAGACTCATAGCGGAACGAAAGATAGAATCCGCGTGAACAAAAACGGAAAAGTATTACGACGCAAAGCAACTGGTAATCACTTGTTGCAGAAGAAAAGCAAAAGTCGCAAGCGAACTTTTGCAGGCGTAAAGACTGTCACCGGCAAGCAGAGCAAAAACATTAAACTTAATCTAGGCCTTTAGGGAGAAGAACCATGAGAGTAAAAAGAGGAGTCACCGCCCGAGCCCGACATAACAAAATCCGTCGCGGCACCAAGGGTATGACATTAGCCCACCGTTCAAGCGTACGCCGCGGTAAACAAGCTATTGTGAAAGCATTAGAAAATGCACACAGAGACCGACGTGAAAAGAAGCGAACATTTAGACAGCTTTGGAACGCTCGTATCAACGCAGCAGCACGTGAAAACGGCACGACCTATAGTCGCCTTATGCACGGCATGAAACAAGCTGGTATTGCAGTTGACCGAAAGATGCTCAGTGAACTTGCAGTCAACGACAAAGCTGCTTTCAGCGCAATCGTTAAGTCTTCAACCAAGTAATTGATAGCATAGCCAAACAAAAACCTCAGGTTTTTTACCTGAGGTTTTTTATATGATTGCTATACGAGCGAATAAGCCGGGTTTTGTCTCCGCTATAAAGCGGATGATAATCATCTATCTAGTCACGTGATTGCTCACGAGATCAAGCGGTTTTTAACACGCGTGCGACCCAGCAAAGATACTGTCTGGTTACTACCAGCAACGGCCGACGCTCCTTGCAGCAGACAGGGTTTACCACCTCTGCATGTCACCATGCACAGCTGCGGGCTCTTACCCCGCTCTTTTCACCTTTTTCCGCCGGCTAGCGGCGGATGTCTTGTTTCTGTGGCACTTTCCCTAAGATCACTCTCGGTTGTCGTTAACAACTGTCAGTCTTTGGTGCTGCCCGGACTTTCCTCCCTCCCCTGTTGCTTAACGCAACAGAAGACGGCGATTATCACTGCTCGTCTAGCCCCACTAGTATACCTTTTTTGTTGCGTTATGGCCACTATCGGAGCGCGGTTACTGCACCACGTCTCGGCCACTCATCGAATCAAGTGCCTTGTTCACTTCTAGATCTGCCCGTCTGTTTAGCTCTCGTGGGATATGCGAAAAATCTATATGTCGAAACTGCCCTTGAAGCTCTTTCGCCGCCTCGTACAGCGCCCACAAATCTCTGTTTTTCACCTTAAAGATTCCCTTTATCTGATTCACCACTAACAAGCTGTCCAGCCGAACATGCACCTGTTGAATATGCTGCTGTTTGCACCACTCAAGTGCTGCAATCAACCCATGGTATTCAGCCTGGTTATTAGTCGTAATCCCCAGATATTTATTCCAAGATTCAAGTACATTGCCTTGTTCATCCTCGATCACATACCCCGCAGCCGAAGGTCCCGGGTTCCCTCTTGATCCACCGTCAGCGTACAAAAACACTACTTCAGGCAGTTGCCCATCTATACGAATAACACCCTGCTTTTGCATAAAAACAGCGGGTGTCTCATAGCCTTCGTACTCAAAACGAATCAATTTTATAACCGTTTCACTCCCGATATGCTCGCCATAAAAACGCCGTAAAAAAGTCGTTAAATCTTCTCTGTTTGTTGACGCAATCTCAGAATCTGCGAGTAACTCAAGGGGCAGCTGGGAAAGCATAAATTCTTGCACAGCAATAACATGCAATTCACCGAGAATTTGCCATTCTTGCGGTTTATTACTCGACACTTTGTCTACGAGCTGCAACCGTTCACCCACATGGATTCCCTTGTCGTCTATTCGGAGCGTTGTTTGCCTCGAACCTTGGGCGATAGCTTGGGCGAAATCATGCTCAAACTTTAACTGCTTCATACACCCCTCTTTTGTTTTTAGCGAATAAGTATACCGAGTATAAAGTCATTTGCCGTCTGCAGCATAGGGCTCAAGATAGGCAATAAAAAGAACAGGAGCATCAATACGATAAATATGCCCATTTGCTCTATCCGCTCCATTACTTCTTGCACCGGCCTCGGGGCAACAGCGTACAAGAGTCGCGAACCGTCTAGCGGTGGTATCGGCAACATGTTAAAGACAAATAACCCGACGTTAAGTTCGACAAAAAGTCGCACGATATCAGCCAAAACAGTCCCTGTAGAGATGCTAGACAATACAACACCACCGACTGCAGCCAGCAACAGATTAGACAGCGGTCCAGCTAAGCCGACAGCGGCAAGCCCAAGCTCTTGCCCACTAATACGGTTCGTATTAATCGGGACCGGCTTGGCCGCTAGTATTGGCGACTGCCCAAGTAGCAACATAACCGCCGGCAGTGCAATCGTCAACAGTGGGTCTATGTGTCGCAGCGGATTAAGGCTTATTCTACCGTGTGCATGCGCCAAATCATCACCAAGGCGGTACGCCACAAGCGCATGCATCATTTCGTGGAACGAAACAGACACAAAAAGCAGTACCAAAAAGACGATTATGCCGACAAAAGCGCTTGTATCTATCATGACTGTATCTAGTATAGCAAACGCCCTCGCGTAAAACACCTTGACCAAAGAAGAAAAAAATAGTAGTATTAATACTTGAATATAAGAGTATAAATTATGAAAAAATGTGAAATTACTGGTAAAGGCAAGCAATTCGGCAGCAATGTCAGCTTTTCGCAACGCCACACAAACAAAGTCTGGGAGCCAAACCTCCAGAAAAAGACGCTTGTTATTGATGGCAAAAAAGTTCGCGTCAAGTTGAGCACGAGCGCTCTTCGCACCTTGAAGCGCAAAGGCATCGTCGCGAAATAATTGTTCCTAAGTCATAAAAATAACCCCCAGTTTGCACCTTTTGCACCGGGGGTTATTTTTATGTTCTATCTGAGGTCGAGTCTCCATTGCTTGCATGCCAATACAAGCGAATCAAACAACTTTAAAGCTTATTTTGCTTGCAACACTACTACTTTCGCTTGAGCACTGGCAGTCTCTTCGCCTACTTTTGCCATTTTTAGGCTTTCTAGTGGCTCTTCTTCGGCCATAGAGGTCACTTTAGCAAACTCAGCTAATGGCTGAGCAGGCACTTCGTACGTGAGTCCAGCGATATCATATTGCGTCGGGACCACGATTCCCGGCTCGGTCTTTTTCACAATTGACGCAGCGCCAACTGGATCAAGCGTAAACCCATTCCCACCGACTGGCAGCACTAATACATCTGTTCCACTTATTAACTCAAGCACTTCTACAGACAAATCGGGGTGTACATGCCCCAAAACGCTTATCGTCTGGCCTGTATGCATAAACTGGAATACCGTTGCCGAAAGCGTGCCTTCTTCATCAACATGCGCTCGTGCCTGCACTCCTTTTACGGTGACATCTCCGACTTCAAATTCGCCAGGAGTATCTATCATCAAATAAGCAGGATTTTTTGTAGGCTGTTTCACGACTGGCGAACTGTAAAATGCCGCCGTCTTTTCAGTGATAATGCTTTTTTTACCCAGCTGCTCTAGATTGTCATCAATCACGATAGTCGTTTGCTTTGTTTTAATACGAAAGCAATTGCCTCCGAAAAATTCTAGTTCCATTATAGTTACTCCTCACTTCTTTACTGTATTGTATCGTATCAACATCGACAATCACTAGACTCAAGCATTGATAATCTAGCGCTCAGCAAAAACACCAGCAACATCTATGATAATCTGGTTTTTCGCACTCACGACTTGCAACCAAAACTTGTCATTCACTTGCTTACGGTACTGCCATTCTTCAAGTTCCATCACCGCATAGCGCAATTCCTTGCCTTCTTGTTTTTCAAGCTCAGCAACTGCCGCTTCAGCACGCGAAATCGGCACATCACCGATAATCATGACGTCAACCGGGGAACTCATATCCCGTGTGAACGCTCCCGAATACGCGAGACCAGAGATATTTCCAACTCTATCCCACACGTCACTATCCACTATGAGTTTCTTTTCTTCTAGCTGCACCGTATCATCGGCCGGTTCTTCACTTTGCTTTTCAGCTTTCGCTGCTGCCTTCGCATTTGCAGGACTTCGCTTGCCAGTGAACAACTCTCGCAATGCCGGATAGTGCTCCCACTTCTGATTCACTTCATAATACAGCTTATTGTTGGTGCTATCAGACGTGATAACGCCCAACGACAGTAGATTTGCGAGCTCGCGACGAACCGAATTAATCTGCTCTTCTACCTTTCTGGTAATCTCACGTACATAAAATGAACGGTTCGGATTGCTCATAAAAAGTTTGAGTAGTTTGACGCGGGTTTTTGAACCAAATAGCTGTTCCATATACAGCTATTGTAACAGACTTGTTCATTGTGTGTGTAAAAAGCTTGTGCGCATAAATTCATACGCACTATCGCCGTCTTCAAACCACCTGATGTGTTCATTTCGCTTAAACCATGACAGCTGTCTTTTCGCATATTGCCTATCAGCAATAGCCATCAACGCCTGTGCCTCTTCCTCTGTTATTTCACCGTCAATCACTCGCATCCCAATCCGATATGCGATTGCATCAAACGGTCGCAACGGACGACCAAATTTTTGAACAATAGCTCGCACTTCGTCAAAAAATCCAGCAGCAATCATTGCCTTAGACCGAGCTTCAATCCGTGCAAGCAGCACGTCTCGCTGAGGCCGAACACCAATTATCAGAGACCCCTGCTCCGGCATATGATGCTGTCCTACCGCCCCATTTCTCAGCAAGGTATTTACGAGATGCCGTTTGTTACGATTGTTCTCCGGCATGACCAGACCCAAGTTTTGTATTCTCTCCTGCAAAGAATCAACGCTCAGCTCAAGCAATGTCTGTTTTTGCTCCGCAATATCAGCGTCTATATCTGGTAGCGTGAACTGATAAAACAACCCATCGACGTACAGTCCAGTGCCACCAACCACAATCGCTATCTTTCCCCGTGCGTGTATATCCGCAATCGCACGGCGTGCATGCGCGAGATATTGCTCGAGCGAAAAATCGTCATACGGGTCAATTAGATCTAAACAATGGTGCACAATCCCAGCCCGTTCATAAAGCGTCGGTTTTGCAGTTCCAATGTCCATTCTACGTCGAACTGTTTGCGAATCAGCACAGACAATTTCCGCATCAAGCAACTGCGCCAGTTTTATAGACAAAGCAGTCTTCCCGCTAGCCGTCGGCCCCACAATATAAATGGTAGTCGGGAGT
>CAYNWE010000045.1:0-7897 GCA_964400855.1 uncultured Candidatus Saccharibacteria bacterium | reverse complement strand
ATTAGGGTTTCCATGGATATCGACCGGTGAAATCTTACGCCAGCACATAGCGGGAGAGCTTCGAGAAAAAATGCTTCGCGGTGACTTGCTTTCTGACGAAGAGCTTTACAAAGTAGTTGACCCAATTTTGAGGGAACTACTAGGAAAATCAGAGATTATTCTTGATGGGTTCCCAAGAACACAAGCACAAGCTGAGTGGCTTGAAAAATTCATTGAAGATAATGGAACAAAGATTTCTTGCATTATTCATCTAGAAGCGGATGAAGATGAAGTCGTTGAACGGTTGCTTAAGCGCGGTCGCCCTGACGACACGAGAGACGTTATTACGAATCGCTTTAAAGAATACCGGACAAAAACATTACCAATCATTTCTTTCTTTGAAAAGAATGGTGCGAAAGTGGTGCATGTTGACGGCAATGGAACAGAGGATGAAGTACGCGAGCGAGTGACTGCTGCAGTGACAGGTCTCGGTATACACAAGGCATGAAACCAAAAAACCCGACAGAAATAGAAAATATAAGGCGTAGTGGTCGCATATTAGCAGAAATTTTAAATGGAATAGAGCACTCACTCGTGGCTGGTATGACCGGCACAGAAATCAACCAGTTCTGCTTAGATGAGCTTAAGCGGCTCGGAGGTAAACCCGTATTCATTGGTGTGCCAGGTGGCCCTGGAGTCCCTGATTTTCCTGCCTGTATTTGTATATCGTTGAATGATGCAGTTGTGCATGGTATTCCAAACAACACACCGTTCAAGAACGGCGACATAATCGGCTTTGACTTTGGTGTTTCCTTCGGTGGGATGATCACCGATGCGGCCCGGACGTTTATTGTTGGCAAGACTGCGCGCAATGGTCGCGAACAAGAACTTGTAGCGACAACACTTCGTTCGCTGGACGCGGGTATTAACGTGGTCAAACCAGGGGCAAAAACTGGGGATATCGGTGCCGCCGTACAAGCAGTACTAGACAAAGCCTCACTCGGTATCGTTCGGGAGCTTGTCGGGCACGGAGTCGGGCATGAATTACACGAACCACCAGAAGTTCCAAACTACGGCTTTAAGGGCACCGGGAGCTTATTAAAAGAGGGCATGACCATCGCTATTGAACCTATGGCGACGCTTGGAGAATGGCGCGTGGTGATTGACCCAGACGGCTGGACCATTCGTACGCGGGACGGCTCGCACGCAGCCCATTTCGAAGATACTATACTTATTACTACAGATGGCGCCGAAATCCTGACTAGGCTTTAGGGAGAACAGAGAGGCGAGAAGGGAGAAGGGTGCTTTTTTTGGTAGCGACCTTCTCCCTCAACCCTCCACGCTAAACGCTTTTCCCTCCCCTCATCAGCCCTTCGCTATTACTGATTTTTCGTGCTCAGCAAAAACTACTCAATTCACGTATATAACTCTCCAAATCCCTTGCTATTACGTAAGCAATAGCGATATACTGCAAGTATATGCGCGAAACAAACACTCCTCATTTCGTCGGTGTCGATGTCGGAACATCTGCTGTTCGAGTTGTCGTCGGCACAGTTGATGAACAAGGCCGTCCAGAGATTATTGGCTTCAGCGAAGCTGAGAATACTGGCATGCGCCGCGGAGTCGTTGCGCATGCTGATGAAGTAGCAACAGCGATAAGTAGTGCACTGCAAGATGCAGAACGACTCTCTGGCCGCCGTTTGACCGCAGGTACCGTAAACATCAATGGTGCACACGTGCAAGGCTTTAACTCAAGAGGAGTGATCGCAATAAGTGCTGCAAATAGAGAGATTACTATAGACGACCGAATGCGCGTTGAAGAAGCAGCGGCAGTTATGCAGCTCCCTGCTAACAGAGAAATTATCCAAGTATTTCCAAAAGCGTATCGACTCGACGGACAAGATAACATAAAAGACCCAATTGGTATGCAAGGTGTTCGTCTCGAAGTTGATACACATATTGTCACCGCATCGACACCAAACATTCGCCTGCTTGAAAGTGCCGCCGAAAAGAGTACCTTCGGTATTAAACACCGCACCGTCTCCAGTCTTGCATCAGCAGAGGCTGTACTTACAAGGCAACAAAAAGAGGCAGGGACGGCAGTTATCGACATCGGTGCAGGTACCACAAATCTCGTAGTTGTCGAAGATGGTGAAGTCCAGCATGTGGCAGTTATCCCTGTGGGTGGCACACACGTCACAAACGACCTTGCTATTGGCCTCAAAACAGACCTCGACATCGCAGAAAAGGTCAAGTTAGAGCATGCGTCTTTGGCAAAGCCGACTCGTGCAACTGTATCCGTCATGATAGACAAGCAGCAACATACGTTCGATGCTGACGAGGTACATATGGTTATCGAAGCCAGAATCGAAGAGCTATTTGAGCTCCTCGACAAAGAACTAAAGCGCATCGGTAAATCGCGCAAACTCCCTGGTGGACTCATTTTTACTGGTGGGACTTCGCGTATTAAAGATTTAGCAGAATTTGCGAAAAACCGCCTTGAGCTTCCCGCTCGCATTGGCAAAATTAACGAAGTAAGTGGCCTCGCAGACGTGAGTGAAAACATCTCATTTGCCACTCCGATAGGGCTCATGTTGCTTGATATGCTACTCGACGGTCAGCACGCTCAAGGGCACCCTAACGACTACGCTGGTGTCGTCGACAATATTAGTTCGTTGTTTAAGCGCTTCAAAAAACGTTGAGCCGTTTTACTACTCATCAAAAGAAACATTTTGTTCACTGGTTGCAAGATAGAGGCGGGCTCGCTATACTGAGAACATATAGGAGAAAAGATTCACCATGCCGCAAGTAGCCCCAGCCATAGAAACATTCGCTCGCATTAAAGTTGTAGGAGTTGGTGGTGCAGGTGGTGCAGCTGTAAACCGTATGGTTGACGCTGGCGTTGACGGCGTTGAATTTATTGCCGTAAACACGGACGCTCAGGCACTTCATTATTCAAAAGCTTCAGTTAAGATACACATCGGCAAAGATACCACCAAAGGCTTAGGAGCTGGTGCAGATCCAACTGTCGGCCAAAAAGCGGCACAAGAGTCGAGAGACGACATCCGTGCAGCGCTTGACGGAGCCGACATGGTGTTTGTCACGCTTGGAGCTGGTGGCGGTACCGGAAGCGGCGCTGGTCATATTGTTGCTGAAATTGCCAAAGAATGCGGTGCACTTGTTGTCGGTTTTGCGACACGCCCATTTGCATTCGAAGGCGAGAAGCGCAAGGCCAACGCTGAGAGTGCAATTGCAAAGCTTTCGACCGAAGTTGATACTCTTATCACTATTCCAAACGACAGACTACTGCAGACAATCGACCGTAAAACACCGCTACTCGAAGCTTTCAAAGTAGCAGACGATGTATTGCGCCAAGGTGTGCAAGGTATTTCAGACCTTATCACGGTGCACGGGCTCATTAACCTCGACTTTGCTGATGTAAAAGCAGTTATGAGCAATGCCGGCAGCGCTTTAATGGGTATTGGTCGCGCTTCTGGAGAAAACAGGGCAGTTGAGGCAGCGAAACAAGCAACAGAGTCGCCTTTGCTCGAAGTTTCTATCGACGGTGCCCGTGGAGTATTGTTCAACATTATCGGTGGCGCTGACATGTCTATGCACGAAATTAATGCCGCTGCAGAGACAATCACCGCCGCAGCAGATCCAAGTGCTAACATTATCTTCGGTGCAACTATCAACAATGAAGTTGAAGGCGAAATCATCGTCACTGTTGTCGCAACTGGGTTCGATGCGTCATACTATGCCCGCTCAACACAACCAGTACCAGCGACAACGCCAGCAGCAGCACCTATCGTCTCCCCACGTGAATCAGAAGTAGATATGCAAGATGTTGATATGGACCTAGACACGGAGTCTGACGCTTCTACCCTTGGCTCTTTGAACGACAAAGACGAATCTTCGGTACCAAGCATTTGGTCGATGGACGGCGCAACTGCTCATGACGACAAGCCTGAAGAAGACGCAACAGATGAAGACAGCAAAAAAGATAGCAAAGATAAGTCGAGCTTCTTCTCGCTCTCACACAAATCTTCTGACTCAGAGCATGACGAAGACGAATTAGAAAAACCATCATTCTTGAGACGATTTAAACGAAATAAAAACGACAAAACGCAAGAAAAAACAGAGGAAGATAAACTCTAGCGTTAACAAAATTACAACTAAATTCGCATTGCATAGACACTAGCTATAGCGGTACACTAATTATGTGAGCACTACATGTAGGAAAAGTACCTTACAAATATAAAATAAAACAGGAGAGTTAACGGTGCGATGTAACCAATGTCAAGCGACAGATACAAAAGTAATTGAATCACGAGAAGTTTCAGAAGGTGAGTCAATTCGTCGCAGACGCGAATGCATCCAGTGCCAAGCTCGATTCACGACCTATGAGCGTATTGAAAAACCACAGCTCATAGTCGTAAAAAACGACGGGACACGACAGATGTACAGCAGAGAAAAGCTGTTATCAGGACTGTATCGTGCGTGCGAAAAGACAGCTGTTTCAAATCTTCAGATTGAAAAATTGGTCGGAGATGTCGAACGTGCCTTGTATGCAGGAGGCGAATCAGAAATACCTTCTCGTAGAATCGGTGAAGAGATTATAGAACGCCTCGTAGTCATCGACGAAGTAGCTTATGTGCGCTTTGCAAGTGTCTACCGACGGTTTAAAGACCTCGCCAGCTTCGAAAAAGAGCTCTCCAAAATGAAAACAAGAAAAGATTAGACCTATTAGCTGCCGCGAGTAAGCATAGTATGAATGCCTACTGACGGGAGCTAGTATAAGCGGCCTCTTAATGAGAGAGAAGAGGGTGCTTTGACTGACTCTAAATAAAAAATAACAGCCATACTGACAGACACAGCACAGTGTTAAAACGGGATGGAGTGAGGGTAAAAACATGTCACAGACAGCAAGCCTGACGATTGCGCGGCGCTTTACGCAGCCAAGCACAAAAGGCTACGACAATATCAAATGGACCAAAAAGGACGCAATTATTGCGAACCCGATGACAGGCAAGAACGTATTCGAACAAAGAGACGTTGAAATTCCTGAAGGATGGTCGTTAAATGCAGTCAACATTGTCGCTCAAAAGTACTTTACAGGGACGCCGGGCACGCCAAGTCGTGAAGCATCACTAAAGCAGCTTATTGACCGAGTGGTTGATACTGTTGCAAGACAAGGTATCCAGGAAGGATATTTTGAGACAGAAGTTGAAACTGAGACATTTCGTGAAGAGCTAAAATACATCCTCGCTACCCAACGTGCAGCATTTAACTCTCCAGTATGGTTTAACATCGGCGCCCCTGAACGAGCACAACAAGCAAGTGCTTGTTTTATCCTTGGTATCGAAGACACTATGACGTCTATTCTTAACTGGTACACCGAAGAAGGCATGATCTTTAAAGGTGGTTCAGGCTCAGGTATTAACCTCAGCGTTATTCGTTCATCAGCAGAAGGGTTGAGTCAAAGTGGTGGAACTGCTTCTGGACCATTGAGCTTTATGCGCGGTGCTGACAGCTCAGCAGGTGCAATCAAAAGTGGCGGCAAGACACGACGAGCAGCCAAAATGGTAATTTTGAACGTCGATCATCCAGATGTTGAAGAATTTATCTGGTGTAAGGCAAAAGAAGAGCGAAAAGCTCGCGTCTTGCGAGACAACGGTTTTGATATGGACCTCGATGGTAAAGACTCGTTCTCTATCCAGTATCAGAATGCAAACAACTCAGTTCGTGTCACAGATGAATTCATGGAAGCGGTTGTCAACGACGCAGACTGGAACCTTCGAGCAGTCACAACAGGCAAGTCAATCAAAACAGTCAAAGCTCGATACATTTGGCGTCAAATTGCAGAAGCAGCATGGGAATGTGCAGACCCAGGTCTTCAGTTCGACACAACTATCAACAAATGGCATACCACACCAAATGCAGGTCGTATCAATGGGTCGAACCCTTGCTCAGAGTACATGCACCTTGATAACTCTGCCTGTAACCTTGCAAGCTTGAACTTGCTGAAGTTCTTGCGAGACGATGGCACGTTTGACGTCGACTCATTTAAACACACAACAGAGTTAATCTTTACTGCCCAAGAAATTCTTGTCGGCTACTCAGAATACCCAACCGCAAGTATTACGAAGAATGCTAAGGCATATCGCGAACTTGGGATCGGTTACGCAAACCTTGGCGCACTCCTTATGGCACAAGGACTCCCTTACGATTCAGACGAAGGTCGAGCACAGGCTGCAGCTATTACTGCGCTTTTGACTGGTCATAGCTACGCAACGAGCGCAAAGATTGCTCACCGTGTTGGTCCATTCGCCGGCTACCAAAAAGACAAAGCAAACATGCAGCGCGTGTTAGAAATGCACCGCGACTCTATTGCGCTGATTGACGCTACTCTCGTATCCGAGGAGTTATTGAGTGCAGCAGCTGACGCGTGGGATAACGCTGTCGAGCTCGCAAAACGTTACGGCGTTCGCAACTCACAGGCGAGCGTGCTTGCACCAACAGGGACAATTGGTCTCATGATGGACTGCGACACGACTGGTATCGAGCCAGACCTCGGTCTTGTAAAGCACAAAAAACTAGTTGGTGGTGGCTCAATGAGCATCGTGAACCAAACAGTTCCACGAGCACTTACTGTGCTTGGCTACTCAAAGCAGCAAGTCGACGACATCGTCAGCTACATCGACGTAGAAAAGACAATCATCGGTGCACCACACCTTAAAGAATCGCATGTGAACGTCTTTGCTTGTTCAATGGGCGACAATTCAATCCATTACCTCGGCCATGTCAAGATGATGGGTGCAGTACAGCCATTCATCTCTGGGGCTATCAGCAAAACAGTGAACATGCCAGAGACTGCAACTGTTGAAGAGATAGAACAACTACACTTAGAGTCATGGAAGCTTGGCTTGAAGGCAGTTGCAATCTACCGTGATAACTGTAAAGTTGCACAGCCATTGTCTATGGCAAAGAAAGAGGGTGCAGAGGAAAAGACTGACAAAGCAGTCGAAGCGCCGCAACTTGTCGCGAACCCAGTGCTTGCAGGTGGCTATGCGATTCGTCAGCCATTGCCAAAAGTTCGCAACTCAAAGACATTCTCATTTACTGTTGCAGATTGCCACGGTTACTTGATTGTCGGTGAGTACGAAGATGGCCGACCTGGAGAATTGTTTATCGATGTTGCCAAAATGGGCTCAACACTATCAGGCCTTATGGACTCGTTCGCTCGTTCAGTGAGCTACGGTCTGCAACACGGCGTGCCATTAAAGGTCTACGTGAAAGGACTCACCAGCATTTCGTTTGCACCATCAGGTATTACTGACGACACAGACATCCGCACAGCGACATCACTTGTCGACTACATCTTCCGTCGTTTGTCGCTCAACTATCTTAGTTTTGACGACCGACTAGAGCTTGGGTTAGCATCAATTGACGACATGCCAGTTGAACAAACGAGCTTAGTAGATGTTGTAGTAAATGCACCAGAAGTGACAGTTCACCCTGTTGAAATGCCACAACCAGCTACGGCACCGGTACAAGCAACAACACCTGTTGTACAAAAAACGAACACAAGTTCGCATGCAAGTACCGCACCAATGTGCTACAACTGTGGCAACCAAACGCAAAAGGCAGGGAGCTGTTATGTGTGTACCACGTGCGGCTCAACCACCGGCTGTAGTTGATCCTTATGAGAGGAGGTGACTCCTCCTCTCATCGCGCGGGGCGCCGGAATGAATCCGACGCTCCGGCCGCTCTCCTCCCTCGTAACTTGAGAACTGACAAAGGTAATTAATCTTTGCTAGCGCTTAAGATGGTATAAGTAGCTAGAAGTACTTTAATAATTTAAACAAATATAATGGAGGCCTCAAATATGAGACCAACTCACGATTTTCAAATTTGG
>CAYNWE010000044.1:0-8053 GCA_964400855.1 uncultured Candidatus Saccharibacteria bacterium | reverse complement strand
GAGCGGCAAATATCTATAAATTATGAGCGAATGTGAGCGAGATCGGTGAAAAAGTTACTATTTTTTTTCGAACTCTATACCAATACGAAACACTCCTGTTTTATAATATGTTTACTTATTAAGTGACAACACAGATAGCTTGTTTTTTGTCTGTCATGAACATAACCGTTATACTAGAGTAATGGATGAGACACCCGTTGCCGAAAAAGACCTCGTGCAAATATGCAAAGAAGTTCTGGACAAAAACCGACGCAATGACTATACAATGCCCGCGGATTCGTTCTATCCCCATCAGTGGCTGTGGGATAGTTGTTTTATTGCAATCGGGCTTGCGGAGTATGACATACCGAGAGCACAGGCTGAACTGAGAAGCCTGCTGAGAGGTCAATGGAGCAATGGTATGCTACCAAATATTATCTTTGCAGATGAGGATAGTCATAAACGTGATCGGTCAATATGGCAGTCATGGAGAAATGCTTATGCTCCTGATAATCTTTCAACCAGTGGGATAACACAGCCGCCTATGTTGGCAGAGGCAGTCGTTCGAATCGGGCAGAAGCTAAAAAATATTGAGCGACGAAGTTGGTATCAAGATATGTATCCTTCACTCCTCGCCTACCATGAATGGCTATACCGCGAACGTGACCCGCACAATGAAGGACTCGTCCTCCTCATCCATCCATGGGAAAGTGGGCTCGATAATTCTCCGCCATGGATAGAACAGCTCCATATGCACAGTAAACCAACATGGGTAAGTATTGTTGAAAAACTTAAACTCGATAAAACAGTAGTACTTTTCCGTCGAGACACAAAACATGTCCCACCTGGCCAAAGAGTCAGTAGTATAGACGCGCTGCTCTATTTCACCATTATTCAACGACTCAAACGAAAAAACTGGGATATAGAGCGTATCTTATCTCGTTCACATTTTAGCGTTCAGGACCTCACGTTTAACTGCATTCTCATCCGTGCAAATGTACACCTGCAAACCATAGCAAAAACGATTGGGCATCAGTTACCGGAAGAGCTCATAGATAATATGAAAAAGACTGAAACAGCACTCGACAATCTTTGGGATGGATTTTACAAACAATATTATTCTCGAACTTTTATTACACACAAACTCATTAAAGAACCCTCACTGGCAACACTCATGCCACTTTATGCTGGGACAATCGATACAGAGCGTGCAGATGAGCTTGTCAGACTCCTTAAATCTCCGAAGCAATTTGCAGCAAAATACCCCGTTCCAAGCGTCCCAATGAATAGTAGCTGGTACAAAGAACTTGGCTATTGGCAAGGCCCGACATGGCTCAATACGAACTGGCTTATTGCAGACGGGCTTGAGCGGTACGGCTACACCGGCGAGGCAGAGCATATTAGAAAGTCTTCTGTGACACTTGTTGATAAAAAAGGCCCTTATGAATATTTTTCGGCACAAAACGGTGCGTCTGGTGGTGCGAAAAATTTTTCATGGACGGCAGCACTTACAATAGAGATGATTGCAAAACTAAAAAGTAAAAAGGATTAACATATATGACATTTATCTTCAGTATATTTGCACTAATTTTAGGATTTTTACCAGGATTACTACTCTCAAGTTTTAATAATGCTCAATCATCTACTACGGATCTAGAAAGAAAAACAGATATAAACGAGCTGTATACACAACTCGAAATACACTACAACGAATACGGTGGGTACCCAACACTTAAGGAAATAACTGAAAATTATGACATTGCACTCCCTGGGCTCGATACGGAAGCGCTCTATGATCCGAGCGGTGCTTTCATAAATGAAGGCACCTATTCATACGTACCGAGCGGGTGTACTGCAATAGATTGCTCGAGCTACGTCCTTGACGCGACACTGTCAGACGGCAGTGTTTTCAGTAAAAACTCGCTTAACTAGTCGCGCATCCATTGTGCACGCTTGCCGAAAGAACTCTCAATATGAGTCCGTCTCGGAGTCATCGTTGTAAATTTATGAACTGTCGCAGACGGTGCACGTCGTAATCCGGCGAGATTATGTGTTGATTCACCCGAGCGTAAAAATATATGTAAATCACCAACTTCTGCAATTCGTTCAAAAAGTGGCTCTACTTCTTTTTTGTCTTGATAAACACCTTTAACTATAGTGGCACGCCTCCCAAGCACTTGAGCTGTCCCTTCGAGTGTCAAGTGCCCTGCATAGACATCAGCACGCCCATTCGGAAGCTTTATATCTAAGTGAAGCGCCGCATCGTCCAATAGCCCTACTGAGCTCCCATGCTTCTGAGTATGGACTGCGAAAAGTGTTGGCGAGTTTCCGTCCTCTAATGGCGAAAATACATCAGTATCAAAATTTATTTCCAATGCTACTGCACGCTCACCTAAAACACTGCTCATGATTGGCCGTACTAGCTTCTGAAATGCTGCTCTTTTTTCTGCATATAAATAAGTATTGACGCTACTGAGCACACCCGAATCATTTACTTGCCGCTCCATTAATTCATTGTCAGCATGCAAGCCACTTAGTGAATCAATTGGTACACCTGTAACCGCCAAAACGGGCAATGTCACTCCGATTTTCTTTCCATATTCAAAACCACCACCATTCATGGCATGTTCATAGGATATAGACGGGATTTCACGCGTTGGCATATTAATATATTATATCACACTTTTGTCTATAAGTCTATAGTTCGTCTGTGGTAGGCCGTACAATCTCTTCTACGTTTAGGACGGTCTCACCCCCGCCAATCTTAACAATGTCTTTGTCGATTTTACCTAGTTCACGGCTCGCACTATTATAGTGCCCGACGGTTGCAGACAACGAATTACCTACTTTTCCAAAATATGTATTATATGCAAGTAAATGCTTCTGTAGTTGTTCAATATTTTTCTTTATAACCTCAGTATCTTTTTGGATTTCAAGACTCTTTAATCCCTGTACAATCACCTGCATCATCGCACTAAGTGTACTTGGCCCAACAATCACCACGCGCTTCTCTACTGCTGCATATTGCATCAAATCTCTCCCCGACACTCCACTTGCCCCAACTTTATAGGCGAGTAAATCATAATATATCGCTTCAGAGGGGATAAACATCAATGCCTGCTCCATCGTATTTTTCTTCGGCTGAATATATTTAGCCGTTTCGTCGATTCTTTTTTTCAAATCTTCTTTAAATACTTTTTCATATACCGCGCGTTCGCCATCTTTCGCTTCAACCAGTCGATTATAGTTTTCCAAACTAAACTTACTGTCAATTGGTAGTACTTTCCCATCAAGATGAATTACCGCATCCACTACAAACCCATCTGCAATTTTATATTGCAGACTATAGCTTGTTGGCGGCAGTAAGTTCTGCAATATCTGTTCTAGATAAAATTCTCCCAAGACGCCTCGTTGTTTTGGGTTCTGCAGCACATTCTGCAGCTGCTTAAGCTCATCTGCGACATCAACGACTCGTCTATTCGTTTCGTCGAGCTTCGTGAGTCTGGCGGATACATCAGCAACCAACTTTGAGCTCGCGGATAGTTGCTGCGTCATACTCGTATGCGATTTGTCGAGCTTACTATCTATCTGAAGTCGTAAACTCTCTTGCAGTTGCAATACGTTGTTAGATAGATGATTCAAATTTTGCTGCATCATCTGGTTGCTATTATCTGACTGTGGCTTCTTCCCTTTGCTATAAACAAAGAGAACTAATAACAGGTTTCCGATCAATAAGCCAACAATTACTATATCCATAAGCTTATTGTAGCTTATTCAATAAGCTATTGTGCAGTACCTTCAGTGTGCTCATCTTCAAGATGGTCAGCATCGTCAGTATGCTCCTCAGTGTGCTCGTCTGCATGCTCAGCAGTATGTTCATCCTTGTACGATGCATCAATGTAATCGTGTGCAATCGGTGAAACTACCATGACAAATACAGCGCCAAGCAAGAGAAGCCATGGACGAATATCGCGCTTGCCCTTCTTCGTTGTCTCATGAATTTCTGGGATAATGTCGCTCGCTGCGATATAGATAAAGAACCCGGCCGTGATTGCCAAAAGTTCAGGGATCGGGAACCCACTCGAATCGCCAAGCGCATAGGTAATCAATGCAGTTGCAGTCGTGGCCAGTGCACTTAAGATATTTACTATTATCACTTTTGACTTTTCCATACCATTACGCAGAAGCAGCCCGAAGTCGCCAATTTCTTGTGGAATCTCATGAGCTGCAACTGCAAGTGCAGCCACAATACCGGTAGGAGTATCTATCAAAAACGCCGCACCAATCGCAATACCATCAAGCGCATTATGTAACGTGTCACCGGTGATAACTAGAGCGTTATTTGCCTTTTCTTTGCCATGTTCGTGGTGGTGGTGAAAAAAGCGTAAGAATCGCTCCAACATAAAGAATGCGAGCATACCAAGCAGACCCCAGATCAGCACGCTGCGTGGTTCTTTTGTGCTTTCGTGCAATGCCTCAGGTAATAAATCTGTAAATGCCGCAGCTAAAAGCACACCAGCAGCAAAAGGCGTCGCATAAGTAGCGAGTCCTTTGGCCGTTTTTTCGTTATTAATGAGTAGTATCGCCCCCAGCAGTGACACAACTCCGCCAAGTAGTGAAAAAATTAAAACAGTCATAGTAATCCTTTTAAGTTATGAGTAAAAGTATAGTGAGAATAGAACTTATTTGCAATTTTGTTGCAATTTTTGTTATAATTTGCAACATGACCTCGACATACCACGACTTGCTGCACGCGCACCATCTAAGCAACACAAAGCAAAGACAGCAGGTTTTTGATTCAATCGTGCAACTTTCAAAACCAGTCAGCATGCTAGAACTAATTTCACTCAACGACACAATCGACAGAGTTACTGTTTACCGAATCGTTGAAGCGTTCGAAAAAGCCGGTATCCTATCTCGCTTGCAAATCGGGTGGAAATACAAAATCGAACTGAGCGACGCTTTCAAACAACACCATCACCATATGACGTGCCTAAAGTGCGGGAGCGTCATAGAGTTCGACGAGCCTGAATCGCTCGATACGGAACTCACAGACATCTCACGCAAGCACGGATTTACCGTCACGCAACATACCTTAGAAATCAGGGGTATATGCCGTCACTGTCAAAAATAAGCTATACCTAAGCTATACTGTATGTGATGAAGCTTATGAATAAAAAGTTAATTTATGCATGTATCTATGCTATTATTTTTTGCCTTTTCGCAGTAAGCCGTACGCAGATAGCACTACCGCTCTACATCCAGGACACTATCACCCTTTCTCTCGGTGTGTTATATGAAGCAACCCCATTCGTCTTTTTAGGAATACTTTTATCATCGCTAGTACAGCTCTACGTCCCACAAACGACAATTCAAAAGATTCTCCCAAAAAACAGAGTAGGAGGCCGAGCGGTACTCAGTCTGTCAGGTTCGTTTTTACCCGTCTGTGAATGCGGCAACGTCCCGCTGGCTCGCGGGCTCATCATGAAGGGTATTCGCCCGCAAGACGCGCTTACATTTATCCTTGCTGCACCTATCATTAACCCTGTCACCATACTAACTACTTGGCAAGCATTCTCTGCAACCCCTATTGTACTTACCGCTCGTCTTATCGCCGCATTTTTGATAGCAAATTTTGTGGGCTGGGTCTTTGACAAGAGAAAGCGTTCGGAACTAATTACTCCTCAATTCGCTCATCGTTGTGAAATATCGTCCCAACAATCTGACCATACACAAAATAAGCATAAAACAACACTCTACACTCACATAAGTCGCATTTCGCATAATTTTAAAGATGAACTACTCGCTTTACTACCAGCTCTTTTGGGTGGTAGTCTGCTCGCAGGGCTCGTACAGACCACTATTCCGCGAAGCTGGCTTCTTCACGTTGCAAATGAACCCGTGCTCGCAATCATTATCATGATAGGTCTTGCGTTCATAGTTTCTATTTGCGCAAACGTCGATGCGTTCTTTGCACTTTCGCTGAGTGGTATATTTCCGATTAGTGCGATCGTCGCCTTTCTTGTTTTTGGACCAATGATTGACCTCAAAATGCTTGCATTGCTCAAAACGACCTATAGAGCTAAAGTACTCATACAGTTATCGGCTCTAGTCGCGCTCTGCAGCCTTATCACAGGACTGGTGGTGCACTATGGCTTTTAAGATCCCTAAGCTTGTCGCTATAACAGCAGCAACAATTGCTCTTTCAATCATCATCATGGCGACTCAAAATCAGTTAACGCTCTATATACATCCAAGGTATGAATTCTTTACTATCGTTATGGCAATAATTGGCCTACTTCTTTTGCTTCCAACCCAGCGTTCCCATTTCCATTCATCTGAAAAGAAAAGTACTTTTGTCTTGTGCTTATTAGTGCTTTGTTTTATGTTGCTGCCACCTGAATCGCTCACCCCACAAACAGCACAAAACCGGCTGCAAAGTTCAGTTGTCGCACAACCCCAGAAAACATCAAGCTACGACAGCTATACACGCGACTATACTCACTTCGATATACAAGACTGGTCAACATTTTTTGCAAATGCGCCAGCTGCAAATCAGGTTGTAGATAAGCGCGCACTCATAGAGGGTTTCTTACTGCGAGACGGTCAGTCACTTTTTATTGCGCGTTTTAGACTCTCTTGTTGTGCGGTTGATGCAACACCACTTACCATACAACTTGCACCAAATGAAAAAACAACCGGCTTGCTGAGCGGTTCTTGGTACCGATTCAGTGGCTCTTTCATCGAAGAAAACGCGGTGTATCTACTAAATGCTGACGAAGTAACTCAAATTCCTGAACCAAAGGAACCGTATGTCTTTTAGGATAAAAACAACTAGGCTCAATGTATCTCTCGCGCTACTCATAATTATTGCTTCAACACTTGTGGTATTTCATAGTGTCAACGGTCCACGTCTCGTCAAAACAGCTACGACGGGACCCCTCGCGGCAAAAAAGCTTGATATGTTTTTCAATGTGGATGTCAAAGCGAGTGAAAATTTTTCTATTTCAACAGTTCCTGAGACCGATTTCCGTTATGAATTTCTTCAGAATAAACTACGAGTCATATTTGAATCACCGCTATCGTCATCCACGAAATACACGATTTCAGTCGCGAATATCGCGGACAATCGAGGCCATAACACGCGCGCGCAAACATCATTTACGACCGAAGCCCAACAAATCGTGTATTTATCACGTGACGAGCAAGATACGATCGATATCATACGCAGAAAAACCATAGGCGAAAGCGATATAACTGAACTCTACAGAGGCAACAAGATAGGTGATTTTGCGGTCGCGAACCGCAAAAATCTCCTCGTCATTGAAGACGCTGATACGCAACAGTTCAATACTGAACTCTATGAAATTAAAGGAACACAAAAAACTGTGGTGCAGCCGCCAATTGGCATAGCTATCGGTGTGACCGGTGCCCTCGATGACGATCATTTTCTGGTGAGAACTAGAGACCAATCAACACTGCAAAATCATCTATTTTTATACAACGCAGAAACGAGTACTTTCACCGAACTCGTAAAAGAAAATGATGACCCGATACACGCTTCTCATGCGAGTTTCGCTGCCGATTCGTCAACAATTGTCTATACTGATGCGGCCGACGGTGCGCTCTACCTCCTCGACACAGCAACCGACCGCTCCCCGCTCAGTTTTGGCGTTGTGAGTACACTGCTGCGCTACTTACCAGACGACAGTGGTATATTTTACGAATCAACACCCGGAAAATATGAGTTTGTGAAAAATGATGGGGTGGTGAGCACGATTGTAAACAATATTGAAGTAAGTGATGCGAAACTGCTCACCAATCTTACTGACGTTGTCATGCTAAAAAATGACTTTTCCCTCCTGAGCTCTTCACAAAAAATTATTATGAAGATCGCTGAAGAAGAAAAAGTATTTCAAGAAATTAATAATGCGAAACAACTCGTCAGGCATATCGACATAAGCCCGAATGATGAGTATATTCTCATTCAGCAAAGTGATGTTCCTGTTATATATGACGGATACCGGACCAGAACCGAACCGAACCAATCTCAAATCGAATTGAAAACTACTAC
>CAYNWE010000043.1:0-8055 GCA_964400855.1 uncultured Candidatus Saccharibacteria bacterium | reverse complement strand
CAGGGGCTCATAAGTTACCGAGTCACTTCCGAGGACGTGTCAAAAGTCTTCATATCCAATAACCACTTTTGACCGCTTGCGTTCCGCAGGAACGGTAACTTATGAGTTCTTGGCAATCGTGTTCTTATTGTAGGCTGCGGATCTTTTGGTTACTTTTGCATCTGCAGGTAAAAGTAACTCGTGCAAATAGTCGAAGACTATGCCGAAAAATGTAGTTAAGTTGAATTAGATAAAAGCGGAGCTTTTCAAGAAAATTATTTAACAGTGTTGTAAACACACCCAACACACCGCTCACCCAAAGCAACCCGCGCCGCTTGCACCACCATCGCCTTCGCTTGCCCCTGCGCCATAGTCACTTCTTTGCTCGTCGCATCTTCACCAATAGTCCTTACACGCTCAACATACAATAACTCCTCAGACTTCGCACAACTTACCGTCGCTAGCATCCCGGTGACAAGTTCACCACCACGCATTGCTGGCTGGACTACCGTGCCAAGAGTGGCAAGCTTACACACATCTTGCATGTCGGCGATATGTAACACGTGTACTCTATCGGACATTATTGGACCGGCAGCTCTCTACTCATACGAAAATAAAGCTTTCGCATTGAAAACAACGCGAGGGGTAGTGTACTAGGTCCAATTTCAACATACCCTGCGAGCTCATTAGCTCGCTCTACTGGCTCTTCAATCTTAGACACAATCTCAAAATCTTCTTCCGTAATACTGCCCCTAAACCAAAAACGATCCTCAGCACGAAGTTCGTTAATTCGCGGCAAACAGACACTCAAAAGCATAAGCTCGCCGAACCGATTCGCCCGTTCACCGCACCACAGTGCCGCCCGATAATCTGTATCAAGCGTCGGCAATTGAAGTGCAGCATTATTTATCTTAAAATTATCTACTAGACTCTTAAATTCTGGCTTCAACAAAGTATCAATGCGTGGCCAATATTCAGCAGTAACCATCTCTTCTGGACTATCTTGTACGCTCATAAGTACTCTATCCTAACAGATACACAACCGCGCATTCAAGCTTAAGAAATGTCATGGCACTAGCATTATTTATATTTTTGTGGTATAATTATAGTAAATAGAGGCTAACTATGCTAGAACAATACGACACCTCACTAACCCCCATCGGTGTTCAGCTCGACCCGCTCGAAGTTGACGCGATGCGCTACGCACTTACCGCACACGAAATACTGACCTCTAGTGGGGTGATTGCTTTCAGCGAACAAGAACAGCTCACAGCTAAAGAAGTCCATTTTGTAATAAAACATTTCTTAGATCGCGTTGAACTAGGGCAGACACCTTTTATTAGTGCCGAATTATGGGGGAAAATAAGCAAAAACTGCGTTAACGAAATAGTTGCAATACATGAAAACGCCGATGAAATAGGGCAAATAACTCTCGCAAAGGTGTTTAGATGCGAACCAATTGAAGCGCAAAATCACTTGCAAATACTGCAAACATTTACAAACCCAGCCCAACACGATATCTCAATCGTCGACTGGCAGGAGTAAAATAAGACGAATGAACACCCCAGAAAAAGAACTGATCTTTGACCCAAACGGCGAACTGCTTCGACGCATTGAAACAACACCTAGCGCAAAATTTTATAAAGAAACGACATCTATTTTAGGCTCTTATGCGTTGGCGCGAAATGTCATTGCGAACTCTGTTATTCTATTCGTCGAACAGTTCTTAAACCGTCAAATTATAACTGACCATGCTGCTGCATTTTCTGACGGGTCAAGTGCGGCTATCGCTGCGGCGGTAGCAGGCAAAGAGACATTAACTCATGCGTCTTTCGACGAGGAACTAATGACTTACTTTGGTACGAGAGCGACACTCTTTGGCAACAAGCGCCAAAGTTCAGCCGTCGAAGCAATAGCACGCTCATCTGTTGCCGAGTCTCGATTACTTGCACCCGAGACGGCAGATTTATCAAATGCGGTGCTCGACTACTATCACAATCCAAGTGCAAAGATATCTCAAGATTCACTTGCTCAAACCGCACAGTACGGTTTTTCTTTAACCGTTTTAGAACTATCCCGCGTCGCAACCATGCTCATCAGCCCACGTATTCACAACTTTGACGACGAAGTTACCAAAATTTTGCCACCACCAGAACAACATTAGACGCTTATGCTTGCATAACCCAGCATCCCGGGTGTAAGCTCGTATCTTATGACGTGTCCTAACAACCCTCACCACTCTGACAATAATCACGTGCCAGCACAACTACCCGCAAGTGAAGAAGTGTCGACATATCCATCCCGAATCCGATTAGCAGACGTTGACTGGGCGACTATTGTTGCGAGCAATCAAGAAGATGAGCGTGTTGATGAACAACTCAGAATAGGCCTTTATTGCTTCACTATGAAGCACGATATGCTCGCCTGTAGCGGCATCGCAGCGGTATCAAACTTACAAGATCCAAAAGAATGCGCACCACCACAGCAACCCACCTACAAACCCCGCCACTTCTAATTGCCCTTACGTCGAGCCGTACCAGGAAGCCCACCAGAATACGCATGTCGTAACCGCTGAACGTAAACCGCACGCGCACGCTCACTCGAACTTGCTAAAGCATCCATCGCTATCTGCTCTGGACTCATAGATTTTCCATATGTATGGTATTCAGTACGCAACCCAGCTCGCTCAAAATTAACCTCTGTCTTGACAAGCGTATGAAACGGCTCAGTCGCAGGTAACCCTGACGACTTCAGTCGGGCAGACACTACCATCGCAGCGCCGCCACCGTTTTCCGTTCTGATTGGTGCATCCACAACAGTTAAACCAATATCAACAATTTTGCCCAAGAATCTTTTTGGCAGCAGTGCAACAGATGGTGGTTTAGAACCTTGTCGCATGTACTTATATGCATTACGTGAGTTAAACCCGAATGGCATGAGCAGCTCTGGTGCGTTATAAATCGGCTCAAAACGCCAACCAACAGCAGCATATGTTTCTTCTTCGTCACTCACATGAAAGCTTGAAAATCCGATATTGAGCACGGCTATATCAAGCTGTTCTGTATTTTCAATACCTTCAACAGTTGTTCCAGCTTTAATCACTGGAAGCATGCGAAACAAATCGTCATAATTTGTTATAAAAGTTTCACCACCAATTTCTGTCATAATATATATTAAACACTATTTATATGTTTTTTTCAATACCTTTTATACCTTACAAGTGAGGTACCATAAAACGGAAAGCACCCTTATTTTAAACTTTATATTGGATAACGTACTATTCACTTATGCCTGCAAAAAAACCCACCAAACAAACACCAAAAAAATTTCTTCGCAACGTAAGATTTATCGGCGCGTTTCTCATCTTTCTTGGTATTGGCTTTGCAGCACTATTTAGTTTCGACATCATAGCCGTGCTCATTGCAAGTTTCTATGTATCTGTCGGCGTCGTGTGTATTTTTTACCCTAGAGCCGTAAAAGAGTTCATCATCGCCTTAGTTACCAACCTCCCAATGTGGTAAAAAGTACTTGTCTTATTCTGCTTATGCCTTATACTTTTAAACATAAGTTAGTTTAAGAGGGCGCAACAAAATGAAAAATGTCGACTTTCGGCGTATTAAGAATTTAGGGCTGACAACAGCCTACGTTTTTGCAGTTATAATAAGTATCTTTCAACCACAATTAGCAGCAGCCGATGCACTCATAGATTACAGCGGCGGAACTGTTGCTGGAGAAGTTGAAGATACCATAGCTCTACCTGGCATCACCGTCAGTGGCAGCGACCCAACCATTCCACTCACTTTAAGTATCAACGACGGCATCCTTCGCATGACCGACACCACAGGCATTACGTTTGACGGGTCTTCGACAGGTAGCACTATCTCATTTTCTGGGAGTGTCTCGGACATGAACAACGCACTAGCTACTCTCGAATATCGCACGCTTGTTGCAAGCACAAAAACGCTCACGGCAACTATACTAGCTGAAGGTTCTGTCTATTTCCCCGATAACGGACATATGTATGAAGTAGTCGATAATGGATCAGGTATTGACTGGTACACTGCGATAGGTCTTGCGTCTATGCGAACTTTTAACGGAGCTACAGGCTATCTCGCAACCGTAACAACACAGGCAGAAAATGACTATCTAGTGGGCCGCTTGAGTGGCGATGGATGGTTCGGTGCGTCAGATGAATCAGCAGAAGGCGACTGGCGATGGATAAATGGTCCTGAAACGGGCACCGCTTTCTGGACTGGCCTTGGTGATGGCGCAGCCGTTGATGGTCTTTTCTCTAACTGGGCCGGCAGCGAACCAAACGACGCAGGTGACGGTGAAGATTGTGCACAGTTTTACTCTGACGGTTCCGGCTGGAACGATCTGCCGTGTGACTATTCATCCCTTCAATACTACGTTGTAGAATACGGTGCACCGGGCGACCTCCCAACCGCACCAGAAAGTATCTCATTCGATGTTGAAGTCTCAACTCCAACCCCAGCTGATATCTTAATCGACAGCTGTCTTGACCTCATTGATGTATACAACAACGGTACTGACAACAGATACGACAATCTATCGTTAACGACAGATGTAGACTGTACCGGTGAAACATTAACCCCAATGTTTAGTCAGTCAGATGTAGATTTTGGAGTCATCGGCTTTAGGGGTAATTTCAACGGCAACAATCACACACTTTCTGGCGTATCGCTTAACTACCCTGGTGACAATGGTATAGGCTTATTTTCAGCTACAAACAACGCCACATTTAGCGACCTGACAATTAGCGGTAGTACCAACGGAAACCAATGTGTTGGTGGACTCGTAGGAATCGCAACCAATACCGACTTTACGAATGTGACAACATCTGTCGCCGTCAATGCGTACGAATACGTCGGTGGATTAGTGGGGTGTAATCTTGTTGATAACAGCACAGGCTCCTCATTCACCAACAACACGTCGTCTGGAGAAATATTCGCTAGCTACGGAAATGTTGGTGGACTTATTGGCGAACAAACCTCCCATACTGAAGGAGCGCTTACCATCTCTAACAACACAGTTACTGCAGTTATTGAAGCAGACAGTTGGGCGGCAGGTGGCATCGTCGGATATATGAGCATCGGAGACGAGACAACCGCTACAATAGAAGATAACAGCGTACCAGCAATCGATAACCCAAACGCTTCAACTATTGGTGGTATCGTCGGGTACGCTCAGGTTGAAGAAGCGTCAGAATTACTCATACAGAGCAACGATATTTTAGGCCAAATTGCAGGTGTTGAGACTGTTGGTGGCATCGTCGGCTCAGCATACAACTACACAGATTTTGATGAATCATTTAAGATCTTTAATCAGGTAGTAAATCAAAATGTGAGTTCAAACGATAGCGATGATGTTGGTGGCATCATCGGATATGCTGAAGATGTATGGTTAGAAAACGTATCCGTTAATGCATCCATCTATAGTGAAGATGACGAAGCTGGCGGACTTATCGGAGAGTCCAACAACAGCACGATCATTGAATCCACGAGCTCAGGATCCGTTGAATCAAGCGATTCTTTTGCCGGTGGGCTTGTCGGTAGAAACTCAGAAACAACCATTAGACGCAGCTACTCAACCGCAGATGTAACTGGTGACGACCGCGTTGGTGGTCTTGTCGGTGCGAATGGTGGCTATATTTATGATTCATACGCACGAGGTACTGTTACCGCTTACAGTAACGAAGCGGGTGGTCTCGCAGGACGCTGTGGTCGAGAAATCTACCGGTCATATGCAACAGGTGAAGTGACCGCGCCGACAAGCGCAGGTGGACTTATTGGCTCAAGTGACGGCTGTGACGTTGTCGACTCATTCTGGGACACCGAAACGAGCATGCAGAGCACGTCAGATGGCGACGAAACTGGCAAGACAACCGCAGAGATGAAACTCCTTGCTAACTTCACTGACACTGCAACATTAGGCCTCTCAACAACCTGGGATTTTGCAACCGTATGGGCGCTATATGAAGATATAAACGACGGCTACCCTTGCTTACAGTGGACAGACGACTGCCAAGAAACACCAGAAACAGATGACACAGACGGCATTGCTGCTTCAGTTGAAGACAATGCACCAAATGCAGGTGATGCCAACAACGACGGGACAGTGGACAGTATCCAAAACAACGTCAGTAGCTTCGTGAACCCCGTCACTAACAAATACACCGTCGTACAGACAGATGCAGCCTGCTCACTTGCAGCAGTATCAGCCGCAGCAGAAACAGCCAAATCAGTCGCAGATAGCGGCTATAACTACCCAACAGGGTTAGTGAACTTTACTGCCAATTGTGGCACACCAGGCTACACTACTACCGTGCGTGTGATCGTCTTTGACGTCTCACCATCAGGCCTCACCTTGCGCAAGTTTAATCCAAACACCAGTGCATACTTCTCAGTCTCCGGCGCGACACTTTCCAGCGTCACAATCGGCGGACGCAGCGCAACGGTAGCAACCTACCAAATCGTAGACGGTGGTGTCCTCGACACTGACGGCGTCGTAAACGGCACCATAGTTGACCCAGTCGGTCTTGCGTCACAAGCAGTAGGCGTGCCAAACACCGGTTTTTCTCGATAACACATGAAAGCAAAAGTTAAAAATCTGCTCTCCAAAGCCACATCACGACCAGTAGTGGTAGTGCTCACGTGTATTCTAGCTATATCAGTACTTTCAATAGCCTCAAGTAACGACTCCCGAAACAACACAGATACTCCGGGACCAACCATTACCTTCAGCACTGACAAACCAGAAGAAAACCTCCCTGAAACGGTCGGCTATAGCTGGCAAGGCGCACGCGTAGAGCCAAAACGCCTCATCATTCCTGCGCTCAATGTGGATTCGTATATTCAAAAGGTCGGGGTAGACCAAAACACACAAATTGCTGTACCAAACAATATCCATATTGCCGGGTGGTTTGTCGACTCCGTATTGCCTGGGGCAGATGGCCTCAGTATTATCGACGGCCATGTCAACGGTAGGAACAGCGACGAAGGGGTGTTTAAACGCTTAAAAGACCTTAAACCAGGCGACGAAGTCATCGTAGAATCAGGCGACGGCACACGCACAACTTTCACCGTCTATAGCGGAGAATCACTCCCAACTGACTCGGTAGCAGAGAAGCTGTTTTCGCAAGTACCCACCATCCGTCGCCAGCTCAACCTTATTACCTGTACCGGCACGTATGATTCTGTATCTCGCACCTATTCCGACCGCTGGCTGACCATTCTGGAAGCTAAATAATTTATAAATACACACTATATTCAAATTTTAATAAAGCGTAGAATAAACAGTATGAGAAGAATAGCCGTTCGTGCAATTATTATCGACCAAGATAAACTACTGTTAGTAAAATTAAAGACAAAAAACGGCCCTATGTCTTTTTTCTGTACGGTTGGCGGCGGTCTAGATGACGGCGAGTCAATTATAGATGGTCTAAAACGTGAAGTGCTTGAAGAAACAGGCGTGAAGGCAGTGATCGGTAAGCTATTATGCATTCAGCAATACGCAGATAGCAATGACCATATTGAGTTTTTCTTTCATGTCACAAATACCGAAGATTTTAAGCACATAGATTTATCGCAGACATCGCATGGGGAAACTGAGATAGCAGAAATAGGTTTTTATGACCCGCGCGAGGTTGAGGTGCAGCCGAAGTTCCTGTCGTCAGTTTCAGTGCGTGAGCTGTTGGAATCATCAGAAGTCATGATTTTTAACTATCTTTAATCTCAATAAAAGATTTTTCGAAAAGCCCCGCTTTTATAGGTCTTAGAATAGCTAAGTTCGCAATGGGCGATGCCGTCACGTTCCGCGACCCCGAGATTTCATGATATCAAGCAAGCTTGATTCAGAAATTCTCCTTGCGATATGCCACTGGCATCTCTCACCCATACCCTGCGGTACTTTTAGCTACAGGTCCAAAAGTACCCAAAACGCCACGATTACTCTCGGCCCCGCCTCAACTTACTTCAAACAAGTTTGAAATCAGTATCCGGCCTTGCAAAAGTTCACAGAACTTTTTCACCCGCCAGCGGGCAAGAATAACTGCGA
>CAYNWE010000042.1:0-8128 GCA_964400855.1 uncultured Candidatus Saccharibacteria bacterium | reverse complement strand
ATCCTGGCGTACCGTTGATTTCATCTTCTGCACCGAGTAAAAGCTCCGCATCGATAAATTTATTATAGTTCGTGTCTTCAAGGCATGTCCTGAACAGCTCAACATCTGTTAGCTTATCTTTCATGATGCTGGTAAGCGTTTCTACCGTCAGCGCGTCATCGAATTCGGCAGACAAGTCACCTGACTTATAATGCTGCTCCCATATATAAGAAAAAACGCGGTCATGATAGTCGACAAAAACGTCTTGGTTATTAGCGCAGTATGTGCCACGAGCGGATCGACCAGAGTCAGGGCCGATGAAAGGGAAATTGCGGTATTCGATCTTTACTTTGCCGGTGTCTATGTATTCTTTTCGAAGTTGCGCGCCAGCCTCTCGATGAAACTTATTACACTGCGGACATTTGAAATCAGCGTATTCGATTACGGTCACCGGAGCATCCCTATTGCCAATAGTTAGCGTCGGTCTGTTTTCAAAGTCGGCATTTGCGACGATATCTTTGTCCTGCTCGTCTATGCTCTTTGGCGTGATAGATTGCATCGTGCTCTCTGGTTGCTGCATGTCGTTTTGGCTTGCATTATCACTGAGCACTAAAATAGAGACTCCAAGGAATAGAATTATAAATATGATGAGTGCTTTTGCTTTATTTGTCATATAAATAGTTTAGCATTTGCTTAAATAGTTCACAACAAACACGTATAATTACATACATGGAAGACAAATTCGAAACATTCGTCAAAGAAGCAATAGACAAGATACCTAAAAAGTACCAAGAGAAAATGAAACACGTCGCTATACTGGTTGATGATCAACCTACCATGGAGCAAAGAAGATCACTTGGCTTGCGCTCGTGCGATGCGCTGTATGGGCTGTACGAAGGAGTCCCATTGACAGCGCGAAATGGCACCGTTTTAGTGCGGCCACCTGATAAAATAACCATATTCAAACACCCGATGATTGACTTATTTACGGACGATGAGCGTTTGCGTGCGCAGATACAAGAAACACTCTGGCATGAAGTTGCTCATTTTTTCGGTTTGAACCATGCGCAAATTCATCAAGCCAAAAACAAACGTAGCGATAAGCGGTAGCATTTTGTAGCTATTTCAGCTACGATAGCTTGATGAAGTCTGTTCGTAACAAATTCTACTGTTTTTCGCCGCCCGTGATGATTGCAACGTTTTTCATTGAAATTTTTTACATCGTCTATCTACTTGCCACAAGAAAACTTGGCACGCTACTCACTGTTGCAATCATATTACTGCTCTGTCTCGCAACATTCCAACTGGCTGAATACGGTATATGCGAATATTGGGGGCTTGACGGTGCAACATGGGCGAAGATCGGCTTTAGTGCCATTACATTTCTCCCACCATTAGGCTTGCACATGGTGTATCTGCTCGCAAATAAAAAGCCACGAATACTTGTCCCAATTGCCTATATCCTGGCTCTGACTTGGGTAGCATTGTTCCAGTTTGCAGATGTGCTCAATGGTTCAGTTTGTAGCGGGAACTACGTCATTTTTCATATTCCAGATGGCTTTGAATTGCCTTACTATCTCTATTACGATTCATTAATGTTTATTGCAGTGTGTTTAGCGTTCATATTCGCATCAAAAGCAAACAACAACAAACAACGCGTGGCCCTACAAGCTATGGCAATAGGCTACTTATCGTTTATCATCCCGTCCATTTTCTTCTCGATGTTTGACAATCATGGTGGTGCTGACAGCAACCTACCGTCAGTGATGTGCGGTTTTGCAGTTCTATTCGCTACGGTGATTACTTTTAAAGTGGTGCCAAATTCTGTTAAGAAAAAGTAGATTAGTCGTTTCTTAACACTGAGAATGCGTGATCCCACGTGTCATTTAGCACACCGTACTCAACCCAAAGCAGACAAAGTGGTTCAAGCAAACGGCTCTTCTCAATACTACCAATATCTTGGATATCACTCCAACCAAACTCTACTAACAACTCAGTCACTTTCGATTTTGCAGAATTATTATTTCCACACAAAAACATTGTCGGCGTTCCGTGCTTGAATTTCGGATGCACCATATGGCGATAATTCACTATGTTTAGTGTTTTTACCACGTGACTATCTATCAACGTTTGTTGCACCATTTCACCAGCGCTCATATTATGCCCGACTGCAAGCTGCGGACCTTCGTCTTCTGAAAAGAGTAAGGGATTTGTGACATCGATTACTATTTTTCCAGATAACTCCGGTCGGACAATGCCTAAAACGTTTTCTGATGCATGCCAAGCAACAGCCAAAAAAGCCATCTCACCGAAGTCAGCTGCTTCAGCAAATGAGCCTACTTGCAACTTTTGTTTGTCGTGCTTTTTGGTCCATTTCAGATCTTTCTTACTTGTATCGCGAGTGCCTATCATCACCTGATGGCCAGCATCAACAAGACCTTTCGCAAGCGCTTGTCCTACATCACCAGAACCTATAACTGCATACTTCATCTCATTCCTTTCGAACGGTTTAGCTTTACTTCTACTCTACACCAATTTTGCGGTATTTTTTAGGAACCGATTTCTTCTTCGTTGACACACGACGACGTGTTTCGCTTGTCTGGACAGGTGGCATTGGTTTACGTATCAACTTTCCTTGCACTTCACGTTTTGCATAGCTAGTCGTGAGACCAGATTTCTTTGCAACATTGTCGTATTTGCTCCACGGACGGCTCACACGCTCCAACATGAGCACGAGTACACCTACAGCAGCGGTTTGCAAGGCGATATTTATTACTAACGTATCTAGCCGTTGGATGTACGTATCGGATACATTGTTAAAGAGGGTCACCGTCTTATTTCCTTCAACACTCAAACTCTCGGTCAGATTTGGCAGCATAAACCCAAAGAATGCTGTGACAACAATAAGCGTTAACGCATTTGAAAGCAAATCCCTCCCATAAGCTTTAAACCCTTTGCGGAACGGACGACGAGCGTAAACGAACAATGCACTCGACAAAACAAACACAAGGATGAATATCCACAATGCACTTTTCATATTTTGTATAATTTGCGGAACGAAACTATATTGTTCGTGCAAGTATTGACCATTTTTTGTTTTCGGCAAATCTTTTTCTGTAATGCGTATGTCTTGAAAAAAATCTGTCGAAAGTAAATCTTCACGAACTCGTTCTTTGATAAAACTCGACGACACGCCTTCGGGGCGACAGTCGAGTTCAAATATAGTTATCATGGATATGTCACGCTGACCACAAGATTCAAGGGCAGCTACCTTATTTGCAGCATAGGTACTCACCAGTTCAACAAACACTTCTTTTTCTGGGTTAAGCTCTACTTCAAACGTTAGTTCATCTTTTTCGCCAAGTAACCATGCGTACAGCTGATCAATAAAATGTTCAGAATTATCCTGCAGTGCCTTCGCTGAGAATGATTGCCGTGCGATTTTTTGTATTTCTGGGTCGTCGAGCGGTAAACTACTTTTTTGCTTGGACGAATCAGCGTTATTATCTGCAATGACCGCATCTACAAACTGCGTGTACACGCCTGATTCAAGCAATACTTCTTTAGCTGCTTGTTTGTTACCGATTAAAAAATACACCGATAAAGACGCAAAGATAAGGAGCAAGCCAAGATGGACAAAAATTGACGAAACCCATAATAAAATAGCTTTATAAAGCCGCATAAAAGTAGTATGTCATAAAATATTCCTAAGCAGTAGCGTTTTGTATGCTCTGAAGAATATTTTATACAAAAGCAGTGGAGCAGGTTTGCATGTTCTTTCGGGTGACACGAACTTTATACTTGGGTTGAAACCACTCTGAAGAACCGGCGTAGAACAACCACCATTGCTAGCACACCAATACCTAAGCCAACATAGACTGTCGGGAATGTGTTGCGAGCGCTCGATGCAACTCTTTGCTCAGAAGCTTCAGGTGTACTTATTTGCGTTTCAGTTGAAATACCGGCAACATTTTGTTCATCATCTTGAGTCGGCACGCTTTCTGAGCTATTTGATGTGGCACGAACAGCCCTCGAGCTCCCTGGTGGTGTAAGGCTTAATTTTGCAGATTGTGACTGCTGAGTCGCACTACCAGTACTATTTAACGAAAGCATGGGTTCGATTGTAGGTACGGGTGTTCCGGTCGATTCACCCCCAGTATTACTCTGTGTTGAATAGCCACCATAAATAGTGTCTATGCCGAAACTCCCGTTCCAACTACCAAATATATTTATAAACAACACCGTATACCAACCACTTAAACTTATCGATGTGTTTGCAAGATTCACAATATTTGCAGCGGCGTAAGCCGAACCTGATGTCGCATCTCCACCTACAGTGTTGCCTTCGACGCGCGCATCTCCAGATACAGCCGATACTGCGACAGTATTAGTAATTGTATAGTCGCTCGTGTTTGTTATAGAATCTGTCGCTGACCCAGATCCTACATTGCTATCATCACAACAAGACAATAAAGCACTTCGAGCTCCTTGCGGTGCATTAGTAATAAGTCCTACCCATTCACCGAGCACGTTGACGAATACTAGCATGGCATTTTCAGATAGAATTTGTTGGCCAGTAATGTTGTAGACAGTTACCGTGGTTTGCGCGTCACCTGTAGCGGAACTGCCTCCTATAGTATTCCCGGTCACATTCGCATCACCACTCGTTGCATTCGCGTTCACTGCAGTAGACGTAGTAACGTTCGTATTATTGTCGATAAGTGCTTGTTGCATAGCGGGATCAAGTGTCATCTCTGTGTGCGGGGCATACGTACGAGCCAGCTCTTTTTGCAGGTGCTCCGGTAGCAAGACGTCACCTTCAAAATCACCAAGTATGTTTAGTATACCTATGAATGATTCTCCGGCAGACACAGATGAATTTATTAAGTTCACAATAGTAACAAGAGCTAACGCATCGCCAGTAGTGGCACTCCCGGCGCTCGTGTTTCCGGCAATCGTTGCGTTCCCGCTTTGTGCATGAACGACGACATCATTATCTAAAGAAACTGATTCAGTATTTGTGACAGCAAGCGAACCTGAGGGATTTGTCGGCGAATTAACAGCAACTTGCGCCGTTGGATCGAGTAGTATGTCTCCTACGTGACCACCTTGCATGGTGATCGTATAAACTGGCGGTGCTTGTCCGCCACCCCATTGAGAATTAACCATGTTGAGTATCGATGCTTGGGCAATGGCTGCACCTGAAGTCGCGTCGCCAGCGAGCGTGTTATTGGCCACTTGTGCATTTCCAGAAACGGCAGATGAACTGACATTTATACTTATGTCAGCATCATAAAACCCATCATAAAATGACCCAGCAGTAGGCAGACTATCTGATGCATTTTCACCAGATCGAGATGAACTTTGTGCCTGTAGGGGTGATGCATCTTTCACTGTAGGAGATAATTGGGATGATTGCGACTCTGCTTGCGAACCAATTTCTGGAGCAGGTGTCGGGGTAGTCTTAACCGTTCGTTCACTATACGCGCCAGTCGCAGGGTCATACACCCATCCTTCTGTATCCCAATGTTCCGTCTCTGGATTATAACTATACGTATTTTTCAGTAGCGGTTTTGTAGTCTGCGTGACGGGATCCCACGCATATATCCCGTTCTCCCATAGACCAGTTTGTTCGTTATAAATGTATTCTGGGGGAGGGGGAATAGAAACTGCTTCGTTGTTATTAGTTGGCGTAGCGGTTGCTTCTTGCGCGGAAGCGGGCGCTAGAATTTGTAATGGACTCGCGATAAGTAGCATATAAACTATAGCTACAAAACTGTTCAAAATTCTTCTGAAGTGTTGAGCAATTCGTGTCATGTTGGTTATATAGTCCTTTGCACTTATCGTTTAATTGAATCAAGGTTGTTGTGGGTGACAGTGTCATCGTCTGCCACCCACTCGGCTGTTTCTCCGTCTTAGTGTTTATTCAAGACTAATCTGCGAGTGACTAGTTTTGTACTGAGAACGAGAACACGGTAGAGCTATGGTTGCTTGCACTTCCAGTTGTTGCACTTCCACCGATGGTGTTACCTTGTACAGTTGCATCACCGCTTTCAGCGTCTTGCTCTACATCTACATCAAAATCGATATCTACTTCGTTACTTATCTCAACCGTAGATTCATGTGTCGTGCTGATTGTGTTCGTTGAATCAGGACCGGTTCGGTCGATACTCGACTCGGCGTCACCACCACACCCACAGCCACCCATGTCAGCAGATCCTAGTGAGCTACTCCCGCTATTATCGATTTCGATTGATGCCTCAATCTCATTCATATTCTCGGCATCGCCAGTTTCAGCATCACCTGCTTCAGTGTTATGGCGAACTTCAGCATCACCGCTTGAAGCGTCTTGATCGAGTTCAACATCCGCTTGAATGTCTGTCGTATTCTCGACGTCATACTGCATCGATGATTCGTATACAATTTCGTTTTCTGAATCAGGTCCAGTGGTGTCTATTGATCCTGTTTGTGCGCTCACAAAGCCTGCAGATAGTAAAACGCCAAAAACTGATAATGACGTACTCTTAATAATTTTATTCATATAATCTCCCTTTAATTTCTTCGTAATTATTTCTTATTTTATATAACCGGTTTTAAGTACCTACGCTTATGTAATAAGTAGCAGGTTGTTTATGTTACGCATTCATTAACATTACCTCCTCACTTCTTTAGTTTCGCCCTCAACAGAAATGTCTAACTCAATACCAGAATTTGTTGCATCATCATTATCAACATCGATTCTGACGCGTGATTCCGTATGCTCATCTTCAAATCTTTCATCAATTCTTCCACGTAAATCAAGCGTTGCTGACTCACCATTTATTTCAACCGCGACAGCTTCGTTCGCTGGTGGCGAAACCTGTGTAGCGGTGCCATCAGAACGAGAACTGATATTCACAGACAATGAAGACGAACTATTGTTAGATTCGATACGTTTGGTATCTTTTTCTCGGGTATTTATTTTCATAGATACACCTTCCTGTGTGTCTCCTTGGCTTGTCGCATGCGATGATTGACTTGGGACAATCGATTTTTGCGGAGTTTGTACAGTATTTTCTGCTTTTACTACCGTTTCCGTTCTTGATTCTACGTTTGAAGATGAATCAGCATGAGCTCGTACAGAAACAACTGCGGCACTAAAAGCTATAATGCTCATTAACAATATGAGGCGCTGTCTCGTAATGACTTTCAGTATATGTTCTTGTTGCTTCATGTATATTCCTCCGTTCTTTTTCATGTATCTCAGAGCACAGGCAATACTTAACCACGTATGTAATTCTTTATCATTGATATAAAGCATTAAAAAAAGTGACCTACGTCACTTAAAAAATGTGAGAATTTATACTTTTCAAGCTAAAGAGAGTGCAATTATCAATTAAAAATGACTTCCTAATTCTCGTTTAAGGCGCAAAAAATCTTTCACCATAATGTATTTGTTATGAATAGCAACCAAGTTTTTCTGTTTGAGTTTCTTGAGTTCACGATTCGCAGTCTCACGACTTAGCCCCGTTTGGCTTGCGAGTTCGTACTCATACATAGGAAGCAAAATCGGTTGCGTTGACTTTTTAGTATGTCGTTGCGACTGCTGGCATTCGTACACTAGCTCGTTCAGCAATCTGTAGTATGCGGTGCTTGCCGACATGTACGCCATTTTACGCGACATTGTTTCAACTTTTTTTTGGGCGGCATACAAAAATTCCAACATGACATCGTTATTTTTAGCAACAAAAGCTTTGAGTTTTTCTGCTGGGATAACACGCACCTCTACATCTGTAAGTGCATCAAAATAATAACTATTTTTACCTGTATGCAACTCAAGCACAGCATAATCAGGGAACAGTGTTCGATCTCGACAAACGTTTACAACAACTTCACTGCCCACATCAGATAAGCAGTACTGTTTTACACGCCCCGATTGGAGATAATATATCAAATTATGCGTGTCTTCTGGGTGAATAAGAAGCTGTCCTTTAGGATATTTTCTTGTTGGAAAACTCGATAAAAAAGAAGTAAGTTTCACTTTTACAGATAGTTGCATCACTTCACCTTTCTTTTTTAAGGGTTAGTTTGTGAAGTACATTGTCTCTCACACTACTTTTTAAAGCCGTCGAGCCACGATTTGATCGCTTTCCTGCGATGAATTTTGCGC
>CAYNWE010000041.1:0-8363 GCA_964400855.1 uncultured Candidatus Saccharibacteria bacterium | reverse complement strand
AATAGATTACAGAGGATACAAAGAGATATTGGCAAACGTATAGATAAATCGATGGTTCATGATGACTATACTGAGCTACTTCATTTAGAAACAATGTATAAAAAGGTAGCTTTACAAATAGCAAAGTTACGCCAAACCATTAGCATGCCAAAGACACATAAGCAAGTGAGAGGGTTTTAAGATGCATAGTGATAAGACGGTGGGAATAGACAAGAAAAGAACTGTCTATCAAGATGATGAAGGGAGTGTTGTTGAGCATGAAAGTCGGAGTATTACACAAGACGATTCCATCCCGGCACGCAACATAGCTCAACAGTTGATATATTTTGTTTTGACAACAATAAATGGTCTAATCGTCGTTAGATTTATACTGAGCCTGTTCGGTGCAAACAGAGCAAACACTTTTGCGGACATTATTTACACTTTGTCATCACCTTTTGTCAGTCCATTCAGATCGCTTTTTAGTGTTGATTCAAGGGTAGGTGAAACTGGCGGTAGGTTCGAGCTAGAATCTATCGTTGCGATTATCGTGTATAGCTTGCTTGCATGGATTCTTATAAGAGCTTTCACTGTTGGTTCTAGAGACGGCGATACAGTTTAGACATGAAAAGAGTTAAAAAACCTACCGTTGTTGTACTGTCACTTTTACTTTTGGTGGTAGTTGCGATTGTATATCAACGGTCAACAAATAATGATGTGTATGTAACGAAAGCTGGCCCTCAGCTCCCAAATCCACCATTGAAAGAATTAGCAGAACAAAGAGGTGTGGCTGTTGGCTCTTTTGCTTCACTCAAATATTTAAGAGAACGTGCCTATACAGATATCCTCTCCTCTGAGTTTGAATATGCCATTATTGATGGTGAACCAAACTGGAAGTTTGAAGATTTTACGCTACGGCCTTCAAAAGACGAGTTTAACTTTGCAAACCTAGATGCAGTATTTGCCTATGCTGATGAAAATGATATGCCTGTTCGGGTACAGCATATGTTGTGGGGTGATGAAAAATGGCTTCCTGAATGGCTGACCACTGGGAGCTTTTCTAATGAAGAACTCATGATGATTATCGAAAACCATATTAAAACGGTTGGCACGCGCTACAAAGGTAAAGTCCGAGAATACACAGTAGTGAACGAGGCATTTAGCAGAAAATTAGAAACAGGCGGAAACAAGGACTGGTGGGGACAGCGATTAGATTTTAGCTACATTGATAATGCTTTTATTTGGGCACGACAAACAGATCCGAATGCGGTTTTAATACTAAACGATTTCGGCAATGAATATGACAGTCCTATCACAAATTTAATGTACGAATATGTAAGTGGCGCGCTTGCACGTGGGGTACCAATTGATGGTATAGGTATGCAGATGCACATTAGTGGTACGCAACAAGCCTCAAAAGAGGAGGTAAAGGCAACAATGCAGAAGTTTGCTGCACTTGGTTTGAAGGTATATGTGACTGAGTTTGATGTGAATATGCACGATTTTGACGGCAGTGAAGAAGAGAAGAATCAGAAACAAGCTGACATTTACCGCGACATGGTAGCGTCCTGTGTAGAAGTAGGACCTGCAGTCTGTCCAAACTTTGGGTTTCTTGGGTTAATAGACAGGCAAAGCTGGTACAACGGGATTGGGCTCGATGAAGCGGACCCATTAATGTTTACGAGTGATTATGAGCCTAAAGCTGCATTCTTCGCAGTACGTGAAGCATTTGAGAAAAAGTAGATAATTAGAGTGATGTCGGTAGTGGCTGCCACTTATCCATCCAGACATCCCAGTCTGGATATGTAGCACTATCAAGGTTGCCACCGTATGATCGCTTCAAGCCTTTCGCTGTGCTCGTACCACCAACTATAGGCAAACTATCAATGAGGAAGTAATCTTCTTGCCATCGTGTTACTGCACCTGGTCGACAGCCGGAGTAGGTACTACCAGGACCACTTGTCCAAGTAGTTGTCTGAGTAGTTCTCCAGTGAATTGCGGTAAGGCCAATTGGTGGGTCAATCACTTCGCGCCCGATTATGTCCGCTCTCCATTTGTTAGTACCAACACACTTAGTAGTGAGGTTTGCTGCACTTGTGCCTTCCTTGTAGGTTGCCTTAGAAGAGCCTGTAGACGTCCATGATGCTGCGTCATTCCAATAGCGAGGCAGAAACGTGATGGCAGGGGTGTAGACGATGTCTGTTGCAGGCTTTGTAGCTGACAGGTTACACGTGTTTCTTGTTTGAGCATACTGCAAACTTGCAGAAGCAGTTGCTTTACGAGTAGAGTTATATACCCAGCTTAGGACGTCATAGTTACAGCGACCATTTGGGTCTTCTGGTCCAGAGTTATACATTCGGAACCCATCGACATTTGATGTGTTACGAACTTGCTCAAACCACAGGACGCTTCGGCGCACCGGATTTTGGCGGTAATTGAAGCCTTCAAGGTAGCGATTGTTAGCAAGTGCCTTATTTGGGTAGTAAAGTGACAAATCTACCGTTGCTGCTGAGGCGACACCTTGTGATAGCGGTGATAGTATCGTGATACAACTCACTAAAATTGATGCAATAATTAATCTAGAAATTTTCATGTACCCTCCGTTACTTAATCACCACCATTAGCATAATGGTAGCATAAGCATGAATAACATGAAACTTGATTTGTGAACTTTTGCTAGAACGTGACGCCCATGAGCATCATCAGTGCCATGGCACCCATGGTCGCGTATTCAGCGAGACTTACTTTTGTGAGTGGTACTTTTAAGACAGTACCTAAACAAGCGCAGTGAAACGGCTCTCTTTTTATGAGCTTTATACCGACGCCGATACAAATAAGTGCTGACAAGCCTAGTGTTGCAAGGTGAAGCGCAGGGTCATCTATGCGTAGTAGGTATAAGGCCGCAAGAGTTATTTCTATGAACGGATAGATGTAACCCCAAATAGGCCATCTCTTCGCAAGCAGGTCGTATTCTTGAAAGCCCATTGCGAATCCTGACAAGTCAATAACTTTAAACAGTGAAAAAAACAAAAAGAAGTAACCCATACTGTATGTGAGGAGGTTGTTGAGGGTGAATTCAGTCAGTCCTGTGCTGATAGCCGTCATACCTATAACGTAGCCAATAACAGTCACGAGCGGCAACCAATCAGTCCATTTCTTTGGTGTAATCAAAGTAGTATGGTGTGATTCATCGTGCGAGTGGTCATGGTGATTGTGCGTATGGTTACTCATATACTTCCAGTATAGACCTATATATGTGTTATTTTGTGGTAACCCACGTATTAGTTTTGTAGTCGAGGTGCTTACCGACAACCGAGCTATAGCCATCTTTGAGGATTTCTTCAAGTACATCGAGATTTATATCGGATAAATGCTGGATATAGAGGCAAGATTTCCCGGTTTTAAATTTTCCAAGTTTTTTCATGAGATCACGATGCGCATCATACCCAGGAATATTGTATATAGTGAGCGCATTTTTACGAGGAGAGAAACCTAATGCCAAAAATTCATAAAACTTGTTGTCGCTTCTTGTGTAGCTGTATTTACCATAGCCGACTATAGATGACCCCCACATTTTTCCTGATTCGCCTGAAATCTTTTCAAGTAGGGTGTGCAATTTTAAACAATCATTTCTTCGATTTTCGTCTTCAATGCTATGTAAAAAAGTATTAACTGATTCGTCGTTTTCGCTCGTTTTTAACGTCATGAATTGTTTCCTCCATGAGTATTGTAGCAAGTTTACAGTGGCGCTGCTGATTCGTCTTCGGATACCTTCAATGGTTTTTTACGAATAATTTCGTAGCGTTGGCCAGTGAGCCCTGACTCAATGTAGTCATCGTTGAGTAAGTTAACAAATTTAACCAAGTCTTTGTCGTCCATAATGATTATAGCGCCCGCATCATCTACGAGCAGCTCAACACCAAGCTCTTCAGCGTGATTAATCAAGTCCTGTTGTTTAATCGTGGCAGGCTCAATTTTCTGCAATTTCTTGATAGTACTTCGTTTGCCCATGACTAATTGCTGCAGGGTCATTCCTTCGACGAAACTAAGTTTGAAATGAGATTCAATCTCTTTTATCTTGCCTTCAGCTACCGCCGCTTCTTTGGCGTCATAGTTAAAGAGCTGCTTGAGTCTTGTCTGACTAAAAACAAAGATGTCTTGATCAAGTATGAGTATTTGGTTGTCGGTAGGGATACGCAGTGCCGCTTCTGCGTCAAACGGCACAAAGGTACCATCACGTAACATCCAGCCAGCTTTACCGCTCATGACATTTGCCTGCGGTAGTACCTTCGCAACGTAGAATGACTTTTTAAGCTCAGGGTGAGATATATGGGCAATGATACCTTTCATGCGCTTAAACTCATGGTCTTCGTCGTTAAAAATTTCTATTTCGCTTTCTTGGGTTTTGAGCCAATTCAACACTTCGCGAGCTTTGTCTACTTTAAACACCTGAGTTCGTTGCAAGACACCATCTTCGGCCTCTGCGTCTTCGAACCCACGTACAGTGAGCCCAGTTTCGACACCTTCCAGTACGTACTCGAGCAGCCCGTCAATAAACAACGGTTCAAGTTGTCTCGTTAGCCCTTTGCCGACACGTGTCTTATAGAGCACGTAGTTTTTGCTTATGAAGAACAGGTCGAATTTTAGTTCATCTTTATATTGAACTAAATTGTTTGCCCATAAAAAGACATCACTTTCGTTGTAGTTATCTATCTCTTTTTGATCTGGTGCAAGAATATCTTCTTCCGTCGGTTGCATGGCTACCTTTCTATATATGAGCGTGTACTATCGACTCATTTTTGTTTTACTAAGATATAAATATAAGTGTAGCGCAAAAGCACAGCAAACAGTGCTGTAAAATTTGCTCGCAAGTTAAATAAGAGACTAAGCTTCTTGTTTCTTCTGTTTGAACAGCAAGATTGCTAGTGTCATGAGTGTCATACCTGCAAAGATAGCTGATGCTATACCAACGCCAGTACTCTGTAGAGAAGTTGGGGAAGCTGCTGTGCCCGAAAGTTTTGTAAGTGTGACTGTTGTTGCGGTGTAATTCACTCTAAATGTAACGCCACTGACGGTCAAAGTTGCACCATTTACTAAACCATTAAATGCACCAGACACACTCCCAGCAGTAATTATCGTGAAGACGGTACCATCTGCAGGGGTTGTCGTTAAACTCACTGTAAGTGTTGCGTTACCTAAGACAACAGCACCAGTAGCGACCAATTGGTCATACTGTGTGCCTGGTGTTGTACCAGCTATTTCTTGCTGGTAAACGCTTGCACTTGTTAGTGTCAAATCAGTCGCGTTCAATGTACCTGGACTGTTTCCTGGGGCTATTGTTCCACCGTTCATGGTAATAGTTCTTGTTGTCCCGCTTCCTTTTAGTGCTCCACCTGTTACAACGATATCTCCACCATTAGTTGTCTTAACATTTCCATTTACGATTAATGTACCTTCAGACACTTCAAATGTGATCTCATCACTCATTGATACCGAGTCACCTGTTAGTGTCAATATACCTGTTCCACGCTTTTCAAATATTCCTATACCACCATCAGTGTAGAATGTTCCATCGTATGTGCTGTTATGGTCCTGGTCTATGATTACTCTATCTGAGTCGGTTTGTATGCGTACATTACCTTCTTCTGAACCTTCAAGCCCTCCAATGACTTCACCGTTTTCTCCGAAAGTCATAGTGTTGTGTTGATTTGTTCCAAAAGATAGAATTCCGGTATCGCTCATGACATTGGAACTCGAATAGAAATAGGCCATCGACCTATTGGTAAGTGGGGTTGAGTTATTAATGAATAGGTTACTTGGAATTGCACCTGTTTTTTGAAAATATATAACACCACCTGTAACGATCGTATCGCCAGTGAACGTGTTTGGTGAGGCTCCATTTATTTCGATACTCCCACTATCTAGAGAATCCCACTGACTAATTAGTGTCAGATCTCCAGTGCCGCTTATAACGCCAGTAACTACGATATCTGCACCTGCTTGAACTGATTGTATGGTTGCATCTCCATTGAGGGCAATCGTTCCAGTTAGTGTTACATTTGAAGTCGAAACGTTGGTAAGGACTGATCCAGTGCCACCAATCCCACTCCCAGCTATTTGGAATGGTTCATCCACTGTTGTATCTGCAGCAAAATCGAAATGAACAGAACTATCGCTTAGTACATTTGTAATACCCGTAGTTGACCCAAGACCAGTTGGCGTGTCTACAACTACTATCGCATCACTGTTTACCGTGTTTGTTCCGTCATATGTATGTGATCCAGACATGTATGTTGTTGCACCACCAAAAGAGAAGCCATCAGCTCCGCTTACGGCACCGTCAAAATGTACTTCAGCTGATGTGGAAGAACCAAATACAGATATACCACCTGTATTAGTGATGTTACCAGTAAACTGAAGACTTTCTCCGTCTGTTTGTTGTGAAATACCTATTCCGTCGTTCACTGCACCGTTTCCGCTTATAGTTATACTTGCGTACGCATAGAGCCATGAATCACCCGCTGCAGGTGCACTTGTCTCCCAGTCATTTGAATAAGTTGCACTTGTTCTGAGCTCAACGATACCGTTACCAGAGTAGATATTGTTCGCATTGTCACCAAAACATGTTGCTGAGCGACATTCGAATACGCCGTCTAATTCAGCACCTACTGTTGATGCGGTGAATGTGTTTGCAGCACCGCGTACTATTGCTGTTGCATCATTTGTTGCAATAAATTGAGATCCTGCATCACCTGTGATATTACCAACAAAATCTATCGTTCCTGCAAAAGCTCCACTACCAACATTTACTTCTCCGCCTATACCTGAGAAATTTGTCACACCGTTCATAGTTAGGATTTGCGTTGACGCAACTCGCAGAAAAGCGTTCATTGATGGTGCAAAAGTTATATCTAAGTTGATGGTTGCTGATTGATTAACTGTTAATGGAGTTGTACCTTCTATAGTAATACTCCCACCATTGAGTGTGTAGCCGCTACCTAGAATCTGGACTGTTTCGAAGATTGCCCCTACAAAATCGTTCGTTGTAGTTTTATTACTTGCAGATTCTGGGAAAATGAGCGAATCACCAAACTCTGGTACTCCGCCGGTATCACAACCTGTCCAGTTGCCACCTTCGCTCCAGTTAGCATTAACTGCCCCTGTCCACGTACAGGTATCTACCGCAGCAGTTGATAATGGTATGTTTTGGAACGGCATTAAAATCAATACTGCTGCCGCTAATAATCTTGCTAATTTTTTCATGTGCACCCTCAAAAATTAATTTCACTTATTGTTATATATTATTGAGCATAATGAGCTTAAGCGCAATAGAGAAACAGTCAATTTAAGATTTTTTTGCGCGCACAAAAGGCTTTCGGTCAGCACGGTGTGGACAACCAGGCCAACAACAAGGGCGGCGTTTGCCCGCGAGTAATTCGGTGACAGTTCGCTCGATATGATTTGCGCGTGTTTCAGGTTTTATACACGTCACGGTCCAACATATCCATTCGTTGCGGGCAAGAGGGGTTAAATCTTCCCAACGTTCTAAGGTTGATGCATCTGCAAGGAGGGCTGTTTTCAGATCATCAGGGAGTTCGTGTACGACGCCAGTTGATACGTTTGCTGTTTTCATGTGTTAATTATACTTTATTTATTGCTTTGTTTTTCGATGTAAATTTTTAGTAGACGGATTATTTCAGCATCATTCTTGCCCCTAGTCTGTTGCCGATAGCCGTCTTGGATACTAAACTCGTATACAAGCAATAATACTTCAGGTTTGAATGTTCGTATAATATTTCCATCGATACTCACTTCGACAATAGCATCATTTATATTATGGACAATTTTGTCACGGGTTAGTATGTTAACGTCAGCAAATGCTAGGACTGTTCCTTTGCTGTCAATAAACTCATGTTCCTTTTCGTCAGATAATTTGAAACCGTTATTATCTAAAATCGCGCAGAGATGTAGCCAGTCCTCAGTTAACCAATTTGAAGTAGTAAGTAGGTCAATGTCGTCAAATTTTCTGAAGTTACCTAGGTAAATCGACACAGCTTGCGAGCCATATAAATATGATTTCACGCCGTGCACGCTAAGCATACTGAGGGCTTGGAAGGTTTTAAGCGGGAGGGTAGGCATATTTTTTAGTATCGCATTTTTCAATTTAATTGTAGATTATTTGTGATATAAACATAAACAAAACATATACTTAAGACTATGTATTACCGTGCTAAACTATATTCTACAAAAGTCCAAAAGCGCATCATGCGCCATAAACGGACTCGGTATCATAACGAAGCTGTACTTTTTTCAGAAGAGTCATACTCATCACCGCGTAAGCGCACGAATGCATTACGTAAATTAAAGGGAACCTTTTAGCTTTG
>CAYNWE010000040.1:0-8533 GCA_964400855.1 uncultured Candidatus Saccharibacteria bacterium | reverse complement strand
GTTTAGAAAAAATACTGCATCACCAACACAATTCATAACACTCTGTTAAAATAACAGGACAGGCAAAACCAAGTAAAAGTTAACAATTATAAAGTTGGAGAGGTGTCCGAGTGGTTGAAGGAGCACGCTTGGAAAGCGTGTAGGCTAGCAATAGTCTCGCAGGTTCGAATCCTGTTCTCTCCGCCAAACTAAAAAACTAGCTTTGAAGCTGGTTTTTTTAGTTTGACAGAAGGCAAAAGTTTCGAACCTGACGTTTTTCTTTAGAAATACATTTGATTTTATATAAGTTACAATACCTACATAAATATGAGTAAGAAAAAAATCTCTACGTTATTACTTTTATCACCCCTCTTACTTGCTGTACTTTTTCTAGCCTTCAGTTTCGCCGTGAATTCCCAGGACAAAATAATTGTCTCGTCTCAACTCAGCGAAAACAGAAAAATAGAAATAGAAACGAACCTCACCACACTCTTGCAAGAAACCGACCCGAGCAAAAGTATCGAAGAGCTTAATACGTTAAGTGACGACCCATCAGTAGCAGGGACGTGCCATCCGCTCCTACACCATATAGGGAAAGAGGCTTTCAAAAAATACCAAACTTTTGCTACTGCGATGAGCTACCAAGACTCATTCTGTAATTCTGGCTACAGCCACGGGGTGATACAACAATATTTCTCAGATAATCTAAACGTTGAATCTAAAGTGACCAATACGTGTAAAGATGAAACTGTAGCGTTTACGCGGTGGCAATGTATCCATGGCATAGGGCACGGGGTTATGTATGCAACGGGTGACGCGTTTGACGAGTCGCTAGAGCTTTGCGAACTACTGTCAAATTCGACAGATATAAAAACGTGCGCTAATGGGGTTTTTATGGAGCAGTTTATTATGACTGATCATAGCGGTCACTTACGTGAAATGTCCCATAAAAACACCGACAAATCTATCTGTACTCAACAAAAAAAGACTTATCAGGCAACGTGCCTTCAATACGCACCAACCGCGTATCTCGAAAAGAACAAAAACGACTATACAGGTGCGTTTAGCTACTGTACGGATAAAGATGAGCTACTAGTCGTTTACTGCATAAGCGGCGTGGGGTCTCAAGCCATGAAAGAGCAGATCAATGACCCGTCAAAAGTTGCGACCATATGCGCAGGTGCAGGGCAGGATAACTACATTGCAGCTTGCATCTCTGGAGCGAGCTCGCTCTATGTCTACCATCACGCATCAGCTGCAAAGGCCTATGACGTATGTGAAAACGAGTTAAAAGCTTATAGGACCATCTGCGAGGGTAGCGTATGGGCGAGTGCAAATGAACTCGATATTTAGAAACGAAGTCGTCGAGAAGCACGGTCAATCGCATCAAGCTCACGTTGCTCATGTGGCAAAAATGCACTTAGCAAGTCCGCGATTTTATCTTCATCTTCTGGAGAAAAGTAAATAATAAGCGCAGGGGCGTAACGACTCAACGGCTTAAGCCAAATGCTGTCTATCGCACCTTCTTCGACCACCGAAAAAGATCGAAAATCAGCAAACTTATAGTTTTTGCCGTCGACTTCTAGCCCTTGTGCGCTCAGTTTGTAGTGCTTGGAGCTTGGCTGCCGTGACGCAAAAAATCCTGCACAAAATGTCACCGTCATTATGGCAACAGAGGTAATAATGTCTCTGTTGAGCAAATAAACAACCGCTGTAATGAACAGTGCAGCGCCGTAAAGTGCCGCATACCAGCTCATTGGCTTTTCATGAGCAATATATTCTGACGCTTCCCACTCAATCACTTCGCTTGATGAAACAACAGGGGCTTCTGGTAGCTCACCGCCGCTATAAGTCCATTGAGGTTGCTCATTTTCCATAAGCTTCATTGTACACGAAAAAACTAGTTCTATCATTCCTCTTCAAAAAATGACTGATATGAGGTACAATCTATGGAGTTAATTTGTGTAAAGCCACTGATTCTAAGGAGAGATACCCTGCCTGCATAAAATAGACATGCTCGAGAGCGCAAGCGCATCTCGCATGGTCAAGCAAGGAGAACTCTGAATGCCACAGGCATTCATCGGGCCATGAAGGGAACCCTTCAGCACATAATAACTAACTTTAGAATCCGCACCTCATGGCGCAAAAAACTTGCACCATGAGCCACTGATTCTAAGGAGAGATACCCAAGTGGCTGAAGGGGACGGTTTGCTAAATCGTTAGTGGGGCGAAAGTTCCAGCGAGGGTTCGAATCCCTCTCTCTCCGCCAGAGAGAAGCGCCCTGTATCATTTATGATACGGGCGTTTTTCTTTTGCTAAGAAAAAGGATTCGAATCACAGGTTCGCTAAATAGTCTTATCACCCTTTCAGGGCTGATAGATTATTTAGGTAGTTTCATCCCTCTCTCTCCGCCAATCAAAAAAGTCCCAGTTAGGGACTTTTTTGTTGGGCAGAGTTTAAACCCAACTGCTTGGCTTTAAAGGGATTCGAACGGGAGTGCCAGTGGCACATCACGTACCGCGACCCCAAAACTTCTTGATGTAAAACAAGTTTTTCTCAGAAGTTTCCTTGCAGTCTGCCACTGGCAGCCTTCACCCGCACCTTGCTCTAGAAATACCTGACACGGTATTTCTAGAGTTGGTGAATACAGCGCTTTTTAGCGTTTGTATACCAAGGCGAATCCCTCAATAGAAATTTACTTTGTATCTTGAGCCACGTCCCTAACTCTTCTGAGCAAAAATAACAGCACGTACGCTTCTAGCACCAGCATCATGTAGCAGCGTCGCGGCAGCGCTCAAAGTTGCCCCTGTCGTATAGACATCATCAACTATAACAAAATCGTTCCCAGCAATCTTTGATTTATCTATAACAGTAAAAGCGCGCTCCATCTGAGCAATTCGTTCTTTTCTACTCGAACCAACTTGTCGACTATTTGTCTCCCTATGCAAAACTTGCCGCATACGCAACCCAGTAAGCGCTGACAGGGAACGAGCAATTTCCTTCGCGTGGTCGAATCCACGCAGCCTCACACGGCTCATTGCGGTCGGGATAGGGCATAGTAATGTTTTGTCAGAAACTTCGGATGAAAACGACCGCTGTATCATCTTCGCTATCGGGTCAGCAGCTGCACGTTGTGCGTCAAACTTTAGCGAGTGGATCAAGCTCGTCGCAACACCTTCATAATTTGTTGCAACATACACATGAGAGAGTCGTAGCCACTTTCGACAGCCAGAACACACTGCAAAGTCTTTCGTCACTTGACGACACCCAACACAACGCGAAGGCAATGGCTCATAATAAGCATCAACACAGTCACCGCAGAGCAGCGAACCTAATACTCCGCAGCCCAAACAGCTATGTGGTGCGATAACACCGACCAAATTATCAATTCCTCTCATACTATTTCAGTATAAATCCCAACGTTGTTATTATTGTGTTGTAAATATAGCAGAAGCGTGTTGCTGTTACATGCGCAACTTCGGTATACTAGTGTTAACATAAAAACGCTTGACCATAGAACGGCCCAAAAAAATAGACCGCTCTCACTGCAAGCTTCTACTATCTAAAGGAGGGAATTACTATGGCGAGAAAGTCTCGTGACGAAGACCTACTACTGGAAGACGAGTTGACCGCTGCGTTTTTGGGTGAAGAAGATACATCTAACATGGCAGTTATGCCTACTGACGACGATATGGGCATGGACGAGCCAATGCAAGACCAGCCACAGGACGACTGGGAAGAGGACGAAGCAGTTCCTGGCCAGCTCGCAGTTGATGTATATGAGACGAAAGAGCGACTCGTTGTTAAAGCTCGAACAGCTGGTGTCAACAAAAACGACCTAGACGTTAGTATTGCAGACAACACGCTCAGCATTCGTGGAACGCTTTCAGCTGGCGAAGAGCTCGGGGTAGAGAACTACTTCGTGCAAGAGTGTTATTGGGGAGAATTCAGCCGTAGTATTGCTTTACCGGTACCGGTAAAAGAAGATGAAATCGAAGCAATGCTTAAAGATGGTGTGCTTACGATAAGCTTCACCAAACTCAAGCAAGACACAGTCAAGAAGATTCAGATTCTTTAAAAGAAGCACCTGTTCTGAATAACAAAAACCGCTTCGGAAATGAAGCGGTTTTTTATAGTATCTACAATCCTTAGTCAGTCGTACCAGATGTGCCAGTTAACGTTGCACGGTCAACAACAAATCGAACGATCACCTGTGCGAGTGCCACTACAACTAGGCCAACCACCGCATATAGGATAGTGTTTTTAGCTCCCGTAACATTGCCAGAATCACCACCAGAAGTAACATATTTAAACCCACCAATGATGATCATAACAACAGCGACAACACCAACCACGAGTGATAGGATGTTTATAATCTGCTCAACGATCTGGTCAACTCGCTGCGCTGCTGTAGCGCCAGAGTCATCGGTTGCGCAGCCCTCGGGAGGATTATCAAAGGTCAGGTTAGCCCCACACTGTAGGTTGCGTTCTATATCTTGCGCACTAGCGACGCCAGGCAACGCAAATGGTAGGGCTAGCAAAGTTATTCCTAAGGCGGATAAAAGTGTCGTTTTGATTTTATTCATATGGTATTTCTCCGTTAGTATCTACTCACTAGGGTAGCATATTGCTGAAAAAGAAAAAAGCGCCGAGCGAAGTTGCATCGGCGCTTAGTGCATATAATTTTCTATTTAAGCGTCAGTTGGTTCTGTTGCTCGCTGTACAACGAAACGAACAATTACCTGAGCTAATGCTACGACGACAAGGCCAATAACTGCGTACATAATGGTGTTCTTAGCATTTCCAACCTGTCCAGAGTCACCGTTAGATGTCACATAACGCAAGCCACCAATAATGATCATGATAACAGCCACGACACCAACGACAAGTGAGATAATGTTAATAACATTCTCTACTAAACTGTCTACTCGCTCGCCTGCGGTACCGCCAGTTGCACTTGCTTCACAATCAGTGCCACTTGGTGCTGAAAAGTTCAAGTTTGCACCACAACCGAGGTTATCTTCAATGTTTGCATTTGCTTGTGCGCTTACTGTTACAGCCATTGGCGCAATAAGACCAAGTGTCGCTGCGAGGGTCAATAAGATTCTTTTGATTCTAGACATACTATTTTATTCCTTTTTACTTGTTACTTACTTTATACCATAGCCGTTATTTTCGCACAAGAGGCAACGTGTCTAGCGACAGCCTGCAGGAAGCACACCGTTCACCGGTGCGCAAGATGCCGGCTCTGCAGTGACACTATTGTTTCTTGGTGCTACTGACTCTTCGCCAGACCTCTGTATTACAAATCGGACAATCACTTGTGCAAGTGCAACTATAACCAATCCGACAACAGCGTATACAATGGTATTTTTGGCACTCGCTATGGCTGATGAATCACCCTGAGATGATACATACTTCATACCACCGATAATCACCATGACGACAGCTACTGTACCGACAACTAACGAAAGAATATTTATTACTGAAGTTACTGTATTTTGCAACGTATCATTTGTCTCGTTTGCACAAGATGCTCCTGCGCAAGCTTCGTCAATTCCTGTCAGAATCTGGTCTTGTGCCGTTTGAGCATTCGCAAGAGCAGGGAATAGCGCGACAGCTCCAGCTAAAATCCCACTGAGCAGAAGGCTACTTAGTAATAATCGTTTAAACATTATTTCTCCTTGTCTTTATCTTGTTCGGTTTACTATAAAGAATACAATTGCACGAGCGAGGGCAGCAACAACAAGTCCTACCGCTGCATATATTATCGCATCACGCGACGACTTCACCTTGCCAGCATCGCCCTGTGAAAGCGTCATAGTGATACCAGCGATGATTATCACCACCACAGCAATCGCCGCAGTTGCGAGCGAAAGCAGGTTAACAACATTCTGCGTAGTCGACGTCACTGGATTGGCCTCATTAACCCCTCTTTCTATTTCATTGCAGGCTGTTGAATTTTCTGTCTGCGTATTGCAAATAGAAGGGATAACCTCATCAAATTGTGCAGTCGCTACTGGATAATGTATGCCCACTAGAATGCCGATGGATAGAAATAGTAAGCTAAATGTTTTAATCATGACACGCTACCTATTACAAATCTAACAATAGAGAATGAGAGGACTGAAATTACTAAACCTATAGCTGCGTAGACAATTGTATTGCGTGCTTTTACGACAGCGTCGGGGTTACCACGACTCAAAACAAACTTCATACCTGAAAATACAATTATTATAAATGCTATAGAACCGAGTGTAGCAAATGCAATCTCAAGGATGCTTCCGAAGGATACGTTTGATATCTCCCCTCGTGGAACATTAATCTCCCCGTCAATTGCTGGATCAATTTCTGCTAACAGTTTAAGCGTAATGTATTCTTTAATCATCCAAGGGTATTTCCAATAAATGTAATTACTCGTGTAGATACTATCACAATCACTAAACCTATCAGTGCGTTAATAACAGTTTTCCTGCCAGCAGCAGCCCTATCAGCTTCGCCCTGCGCCAAGACATACTTAAATCCGCCTACAAAAATCATAATTACGGCAAGAAAACCTGCGATAGTTAGTGCTGCTTCAAAGACCGCTAGTCCTATCGGAAGGGCATCGGAGGGATCGTCAATTTGTAGCCTACATTCGTTTGGCCTGCTTTCATCTGAAGATAAATACTTATACCACACAGGGATTCCAACAACTTTTTTATCGAAGTTACATGCTGCCGCATTTACTTGGCCCATAAAAGAATTACCGATAAAGATAACCATACTTGCAAGCAATAAACTTTTTGAAAATGTCTTGATAAATCTAGAGACCATAAACATTAGAATATTCCACCTGGAAGCAGGTAATCAAGTAGTGAGTACATAAAGATGAATAGTCCTAGAGCTATAAAGGTCATAATCATTCGTTTTTTAGCCGCTTCAATCTGCCCTGAATTATCTTGTGCTGTAATATACTGAAATCCAGCAAATATAGCCGAAGCAATAATAGACATCAGCGCAACAGCTGATAGAAAATTGATTCCAATAACTAAATATCTAATAATTGAACAATTGCTCGTATTTAACGCTTCGTTCGTATTGCAGCCATCTTCAGCGCCATTATCAAGCGAAGCTTTACCACCGATAAAATCAGCTTCCTCGACAACTTCAGGCTCAACGTTGAACGTATTACAGGCTTGTTCTGCAAATGTTGCAGCGCCAAGTGGCCCGCCATTTGTAGAGCGTCTTACATAACAATTACCCTGGTCAACGCCTTGACTAATCTGATCATTGTTTGGACATGCTACTTTAACATAAGTTGGGCTTCGATCTTCATAACAACCGGGTACTGCAGCACTTGCTTTTTGGCTATTGCTAAAACTCATTGAAATAACAATGCCTAACAACAATGTGGACTTGGCAGCAATAGTCAAATATCTACTCGTGCTTATTTTTTTCATCTAGAGATACTATACCATCGGTGGAGCTCAAAACAAAAATATGGGCATCAGGGTATTTTATTAGGCATCCAAACTAAAATTTCTGCTATAATTATGCAGACATGAATCTTCGCAAAAAAAAATTTGTTACTTTTTCATTGCTACTTTTTTTCACACTCGGAACATTGTTTTTTAACCACTCTGCGGTAACAGTCTCGAATGCTGCTGAGGGTGATGCTGTAGCTGCAACGTATGAAGTACCATTAGTCAGCGGTAGTCCTTCGCTAACTGCATCAAATTTTTCTACAATCGAGTGGATACATGCCGCACTTATGCGAGTCACTTTTGCTAATGGAATGACGCTAGACTTCACACCAGTCAACGACGCGAATAACGGCGAGCCGGCCCTGAAAGATCAACGCCTTTACAGTGCAGATGGCGAAGGTATCGTTACATATGAAGCAAGCGACTGGCCGTGTAGAGCTAGGATTACATTTGATAAGAATGAAGATAGAGACGACCCAGATTTCGCTCTTTCAAGGCTAACTGACGGCCTATTGGATATTGATTTTAAACCCGACTCAACCAGGGGCTGTTCGGATGCGGGTAACTTCAACGTCACTGTCTCTAATCCTGACCTAAGCATTGCTTACTTTGCATGGGTTGATGAAACAACAATAGCTACTGTGGACGGCGAAACCCCGGGAAGGTTTACCAGAGCTGTTGAGAACGGAACAAGCTATTTCATTAGAGATAGTGATTCATCAGCAAGCTCGTGTATCGATAAAGCGTTAGTAGACACAGCAGCAAATACACTTATTTGGTGGGAACTACGCGACGACAATCGAGCTAATTTTCAAGGTAACCCGCCTGCAGAAGCAAACACAGATGAAGGTTGCGAATATAGGACCAGTAGCGAGAATGAGGCAGGTGCAGGTCAGTTTGGGAGCGGTTTCCCTCCAAACAACCGAACTATTTTTATTGCAGGGGATCCTACAAATCCAGTAGATATAGTAGATTTAGGCGCTGCAAGCTCAGCACCAACATGTGAGTCAGAAGGAGGTATATTTAGTTTCATCTTATGTCCGGCCCTTGACTATGCAAATGATGCAATCGGCTGGCTTGACGACAGA
>CAYNWE010000039.1:0-8533 GCA_964400855.1 uncultured Candidatus Saccharibacteria bacterium | reverse complement strand
GATTTTTACATCATCCATCAGTTTTTACCTTCCAAGAATTAAAAATTAAGACCGATTACTAATTAGTTTCCACAGATACAACACAATCACCGCTCCGCCAACAGCGACAAGCAAACTATATAGGTTAAACCCACTTACACCTTGATTACCAAGTAGACTCATTACATACCCACCTACAACCGCACCAACAATTCCGACGATAATGTTAGCAAATGCTCCTTGCTGGCTGTTAGTACCTGCAAGCATAGAGGCGATCCAGCCAGCTAGCGCACCAAAAATAATCCATCCTAAAATGTTCATAAACGTCCCTTTTATAGTTTAATTATTGAGTTATTATTTCGCTGTATATAAGACGATTCAAATGAATCATCAGTATCGTCGTCCTCATCTTCGGAACTATGATGCCATTGTCTTGGGTTTACTTGTTTCATGCTATTCTCCTTTTGAGTTACGCAACTTCCGTTGCATACAGGAAGCATACATGCCAAAAAGTAACTCGTATGTAAGATAGTTCACAGGTACAGAAATTACTTAGCTTATGCTGTTGAAAGTACGATGTGACAGCTATAGCTCTCATCAGTGACTAATTTCTCTGTGTGCCGTACTGCCTTCTTCACCGGCAATAAATACGTTTTGCGTGTCGTGTCTGGAAAAATTGATGTGTCCCAAGAAGTACTACCAATAGTTGCTTGTACACGAATACTACCAAATCCAGACCTACCTGAAGACAACAGTTTAATATCGTTGTATATCTCTACTGGTAAAGACATAAAGTGCCAGGCACCTTTCCCATCCCAAAGCCACAGCTTAGCACGAAACGACAGCTCCATAGGTGCTTACGCTCGGACTTTAGTTTGCCTATACAAGAAGTACGTTGACCCAATAATAAGCTGTCCTGATAACAGTATAAACAGGATGCTTACACCCGTTGAAGCAAGATTGTTTACCGTTTTAGCAACCCCAAGCACTTCGATACCGATTGCAGTGTTGTTTGAAGGATCCGGGTCGTATTCGGTGAGTGTTGAGCTAACGGTATTTGTTGCTTTGCCTACCCCAATAATTTTCGTTCTAAGTGTGATGGTGGCTGTTTGCCCATTTGTTAACGTCCCAATTGGACATGTGATTGTTGACGTTCCGGAACAAATCCCTTGTGAAAGCGTCGACGATTGCAATTCAAATATTGATGGCATATTATCTGTAATAACCACGTTCGTTGCCGTATCAGGTCCATTGTTTCTCACAGTAATCGTGAATGTCACTATGTCACCAACTGTTGCAGAAGTCTTGTCGGCAGTTTTAGTAAGCACTATATCTGCAGGGTCAACAAACGTATTTTCGGTATCAGTGTTGTTCAATAAATCTGGGTCTTGTTGATCATGAGTGATAGTTGCTGTGTTTAATTTGTTGCCTGGCGTATCACCAGTGACATCAATAGTGATCACCTCGCTACTCCCATTTGCGAGCGATGCAAGTGTACAACTGAGTAACGGATCAACGAAACTACAGACGGCACTCGTGGAACTATGCGCTCGGTAACTCACTCCTGCTGGAAGCGAATCTTCAAGCACTATATTTGTTGCAGTGCTTGGACCGTCGTTTGTGATAGTTATTTCATAGCTATAATCGTGCGTTAAGAACACTGGGTCGATAGTGTCAATTTTAGTAACACGCACATCGGCAACAGTAAGCGGGGTAAAGATAGTATCTTCATTGTCTGCAATATCGGCATCTGGGCCATCTGCAACTGCCGACGTGATACTGACTGTGTTTTCAATATCTGTCGTATTCCTATCAATATCCTCTACTGTTAGAACATCAACCGCAAACAAAATTGTACCAGTTGAAGCAGGCGTCATAGTACCTACTGCATATTCGCAAACTGTGCCGGCTACTGCTCCGTCAGCACATGACCAACCGGCAGTAGAATCAGTGGCATTATACGTGCTATCTGTCGGAACCGTTTCGGTGATCACCACGTCTGTAGCGGTTGCGTTACCATCGTTTGCGTAGTCAATTTCGTAGATAACAGTGTCACCAGGTAGCAAAGCACTTGAAAGTGTTGATTTGTTTATAAGCAAATCTATTCCAGTTACCATAAACGTAGAAGTGTCAGTTGCAGAATAGCTATCTACACTACCTGCTCCTGTACGCTCACCAGAAACAGTGCCGCTAAGTGATGTCCATGTCACCACTGCGGTATTCACAAGGTTATCATTAATAGAAATTGTGGTCGGTGGAGAGTCAACAATCGTATCATAGGTAATCTGCGCAAAGCTCCCGTTATTAAAGCTACTCGTTGAAAATGTAAGCACCTGCCCTGTAACTGATACATTCCAGCCAAGAGGCAACACAGCAGTACCCGTCACATAAGTGATGCCCGTTGGCAGCGTGTCCGTTATAACGATTTCATGCGCGTTACTATCACTGAGCAACGCATGGGCAAGATCTAACGTGTACGACTGTGTTGTACCAAATCGTGCTGATGGGTTAGAGACAGTTTTTGCTATCTCCAAAATAGGCTCAATAACATCAAATGACTCTGTATCTGTCACTACTTGAGGCGTCCCTAGCTCTGGTGTAAATGAAAGTTCAACAGAGTTGGTGAGCGTGTCGCCATTTGCATTACCCACCACATTCGCTACACGCGCAGTGTAGGTGATAGTTATGGTCGTTCCATCATGCGAAACAGATCCGAAGTCCCACAAGACTGTCACGGCGACACTCCCATTATTCGGCGCACTTACCGTTGGCACGACAGCGCTTGTGCCCACAATATTTGCATCATTGTTGTACACCATTCCAGCTGGCAAAGTGTCTTCAACCGTAAAGTCATCAAGAACGGCATTCGGTGCGTTAACCGTTAACGTATAAGTGACGACACGCCCAATTTCTGCAGTCGTCGTATCGCCATCTGACTTAGATATGCCTATTGCTTCCATGGTATAGCTTGCTGTGTCAGTATCTTGCGTACCGTCAAAAGGAATTAAGACACTGTCATTGTAGTATCTACTAAACCCACTTGCACTTGTCGCATTTCGCCAATCAACGTCAGCTGTGTTTGGATAGGTAGTTCCAGCAACTGCTGAACTCCCAATTGTCAGCTCATAGCTACAGCTCACCGTCTCACCAACAGGGAGAGTCGACCCAGCAAGTGGGTTTGGCGTAATAGTCAACACACCTGCCGAGACACTATGAGAAATCGTGACACTTGAAACGCCATTTGTACAGACTGGCGTGCTGCTGAGAGTTGTATGAGTTGGCAATGTATCACGCAGTTCCCATTCATATACCGTCGTCGACCCGTCGCTCGTCAAATCAACTGTATAATCTAGCGTGTCACCTATCTGTCTTGTACCACTTCCGGCAAGGGTTTTGGCCGTAGAAATCCGAGGCTCTCGAACGGTTATCAAAACAGGTGAATCAGTCACATCGTTTGGCAACAAAGTATTTGGATTCGTGTAGGTGAGTGTCGCACTGTTACTAATTGTTTGCCCATCGTAGTTAGCTGCAATATCAAGCACACGAGCTGTCACATTAACGATAAACGTGTCGTTAACACCGGTCGTTCCCGGTGTACTAATTGACCCAAAGTTCAACACCATATCCTCACCTGCAGACCCAGGGACGACTGCTGGGGCTGTCAATAGCGGTGGATCGTTCACGAATGCTCCACTGTACCCCGTCATATCAACGCTATGCGATTCATAACGCAAGCCTGCTGGGAGCGCATCAGTCAAAACGACGTTTTGCACGACGCCCTCAGGCACAGTCACGACTATTGGATACGTTACAGTTTGCCCTATTGAATATTCAGTTCCTGCAATTGGGTTCTGCTTATCGATCGACGGCGTCCCAAGCGTGGTATTGACCGAGCTGTTCCCAGTAAAGTTCTCTTCGCCTGTCGTAGAACCATTCGCACCAGGAGTTGATGAACCAGTTGCGTTGACTGTCGTACCATTCGTACCTGGTAGTGAAGAGGTGGTGACATTGCCAGTGTTTGGCACTATGAAGTTCGCAGGTGCGGTATCACGGACCGTTGCATTTATACGGAAACTAACACTATCTCCTGGGTCTATCCTGTTAATGATGGCTGATACATCTTGGCCTGCAGTTGCCGAACTATCCAGTGTCGCATAGCCAGGAAGGGAAATATTACTTATTGAATCAAACTGTAGATGCGTATTGAGCGTGTCTGTAAAAGTCCATTCGTAACCACTTTCTACATTTGTCCCAGCAGTGTTCGTAAGCGTAATGGTATATGCGACAGTGTCACCGGCATCAACAGGTGCAGTTGTCACTACTTTTGAAATTGCTACTAGTGGTTCTTGTATGGTCACACCACTGTTAGCACTCGTTGTACTACCTATTGCCGAACCGTTAATTCGTGTTGAGAAGTTATTGTTAAGCGTTGTTCCGCGCGTATTCGCTGCTTCATTACGTATGAGGCCGTTAAACTCAATGACTATATATTCAAACGTCGCATCGTTATCTGTATTAGTAATGGTCCCTAAGTTAAAATCAACGTCTGTACCGTTACCATTTGCGCCTGCTGATATTGCACCGCCAGACAAAGTATATGTAGGTGTAACAGTAGCGACCGTCGTTTCATCACCGATAAAGTTTAGGCTTGGATCGGTTAATGTTGATGACGTAAATGTCGTTGAATAAACAAAAGCTGCACGCGTTGTTCCGTCATTTAAGTAACTTATTCCGTTCGGGATAGCATCTCGCAATACATAGCTTGTTTGGGTCCCCTCTGGAATGCGTGATACTAATCGATAGCGTACGATTTCGCCAACTGCGACACCGGTGCCGGTAGTATGAGCTTCACTTGTTGTCACTTGAGATTTTGTGTTTGAGACGTTTGTGATAGTCAGGTTAGCTGTCGAGCTTGACGTGTAGTCGTTTTGCGTTGTCCCACAATCAGCTACGTTTCCTGTTCGTTCACATGCGAGTGAGTTATATGTATCGAGACCAGAAGGCGTCCCCAGCATGCTGGTAAATTGTGTTGAGGCAGTATTAGGTTGCGTTGAAGCAGCCTGAACGGTATCACGAATTCTGACATCAAATCGCACTGTAGAGGTTTGACCAGGATTGAGCTGATCATAGTTAAACGTCACGATTCCGCCACTTTCACCAGACGTTGTTGGAGCAACACCTCCACTATGTACAATATTACCAACATATTCAAAGCCAGATGAGTTCAAGTTGTCAGTCGTCACTACATTATATGCAGGGCTATAGTTTGACCCAGACGTTGCTGATATAACTAGTTGCACTGTCTTTGTGTCACCTGCGTCACCACCAGCAACGGTGAACGTCTTTGCCGTCGTCACTGCTGGCTCCTGAATGACAACATCCGTTGCGCTCACAGTAGCCGTTGAAGTCGTGTCCCATGTCATAACTGCGCTATTATTACGTGCATCTCCACGAGAGCACGATGCACTGTTCACTGCAGTAACTCGGTAGACTAGCGTTATGGTTTCAGCAGATGCATTATTTGTATCGCTGTTTGTAAGTGTGCCAAAATCAAGCGTCAATCTTCGTCCATCATTCGAGGTTCCACCACCAACATTCGCAATTGACACTGCTGCCAACACTGCTGCCATAGATCCATTTGTTGAAGTTACTCCAACCGAAGCGGTTAGACTATCAAACCCAGTGATTGCCAAACATGCGTCAGTCGTATCAACAAGCGTAGCAGTGCTTAATTGCCCTTCCGGTATGGTTGCGGTCAGCGTGTAAGTAATTTCTTCACCAATCGCAACGTTGTTGCCTGTTGTATCTAAATTGTTGGTTGCAGTAACTGATTTTGCGAGGCTTACTGAAGCAAGCGTCACGTCAGCACCATCCTGATAACTAGCCTGATTGTTCATATAGTTAACACCTGCAGGCTGTGCGGTAAATCTTGTCACTTGCGCATTATTCGTATAGGTATCATTCACTTCAGCGGTTGACGCGATTTGTAGATCATAGGTAAGTATCACGATGTTCGTTCCACTTGCCTACAACCCATCGTTTATCGCTGGTGTGATTTCTATACCCTGATCAAATAAACCTGTGCCACCTCCAACGTTGGTGTAGGCGACAGAGGCACCTGTGCCATCACTGACAAATAAATTGATTCCACCACCAGGCACGACGAGTCCTGCGGGCATCGTATCTCTAATCCGTGTTTCATACGCGTCACCTTTGCCGTTGTTTTCAACCGCGACGGCAAAAGTAACAATGTCACCTGCGTCAAGTTCATCGACATTACTGTTGACTGGTATAGTGTCAAGACTCGCGGAACTCACTGTACCTGAGTAACGTACTCCTCCAGAACCAGGCGCCGAGATTGCAAATGGGAATACAGCGGTAGGCGAATACACATCAGCAGTATTGTCGCTATTCACTGCACCCTTCGTAATACTCAGTTCTGGTATTTCAAGTTCAATTTGCTGGATTGAATTGCTTGCAAAGCTCGATTGTATATTATTCTCTGTCACCGTTGCTTGGTTGGTAATAAAGAGACCCGGTGCATATGCTGCATCATTAATCGTCACTGTAAACAAAATATCAATTGTTCGTGAAACATTTGACGGATCGTGTGTTGCAGCCCATTCAAACCGACTCACATTGCCTGCTTCTGCGGATAACGATGGTGTCGTACTTAAATATGAATAGAGTGTCTCGTTCAGGCCAAAATTCGCCTCTCCAGCTACCGGTATCGTCCCCAGTGGATCGGCGGCATTAAAAGTGGTGAGCTGCGACGCAGTAAACATTGGCAGTGGCAAGTAATCATCCATTCGAATCGACGTAAAGTCAGTACTAGGGACAACATACTGGAGTCGATAGGTGACGTCGTCACCCGGTTGCAACCGACTCGGAAGTGTTGTCGAACCGTTAACTGCATAAATTGACTTCGTAAAGCTTCCACTCACGATACTGATACTTGCGGAACTTGAATCATTATAGTTTGATCCTGTCGTACTCAAATTTTCAGGAGACAATGCACTTGCCGTCGAAGACACCGTATTATTCAAACTATCCCTATGTTCGATACGGTTACCTGCATCGTAAGAGTCATTGATTGTTGCGCGGAAGGTGATTCGTACTCGTGTTCGACCATTATTCGTAGAGCAATTTGGGTCTATTCCTGTTCCACTCCCACCTGACGGGACACACCCACCACGCAATATACCTTCAGAAGTGAAGTTCCACCCGAGTGTCGTCTCTCCTGCGCCTGGGCCAGCACTCACAGTTGGTGTCACTGAACTTGCAAATGTTGATCCGTTCGCTGTAATTGATACTGAGGAAGAGCCTCCAACATACGACAATCCGTCTGGCAACACGTCTGTCGTGGTAAGGTTTTGTACCGCTTGGTAATCTCCGACGTAGGTATCAACGGTGTACTGAATCGTATCGCCCGGTGTGTATCCAGACGCATTTGTGTCAGTAAACATGCTGACAGATTTTTCGTTCAAAAGTGGCTTTATGACCACATTGCTTGGCAAGTTCGCATTCGACGTTGGCAGTGCCGCGAGATTATAAGTACCATTCGCTGTTGCTGTATTTGGCACTGACACATTTAACGGGCTAGACTCATCTATAATTTTTGACGGCCCGTTTCGGTAACCAACTTCAAACCGAATATCTAATACCGCGTCGGCACTCCCAGCGCCCCCAGTGATACTTGTCCAGTTCGCAGTTACGGCGTTCCCCACAACAGAACTGCTTGTGGCCGTAGGGCTCGACGAATCAATCGTGATATTTGAAAGGTTGCTATTGAGCGTATCGGCTAGAACAAAGTTACTGATAGTAGCACCGTTTGCGATGTCAGCTTGAATACGAAAACGTTGCGAGTTGTTTGGCCCTGATGCGATTTCATACTCTCCGCCGCCATTTAAATAATCAGCAACATACTGTTTTGTGACGCGAATCACTGACGGCGTCACTAACGTCGTGACAAAGCCAGAATCAAAGCTTGGGTCACTTGTTGGGTTATCAAGTGCATCGGTTCCAAGATAGAAACCGCCCTGAGAGCGAATCGTTTTTGCAACACCGATTGGCGCCAGACTATCCATGCTTGCTGACACGACGACATCTGCAACCGTTTGCGTATCAACAAATGAGCCAAACGGCAGCCTGACGCTATAGAGCCGAACGTCGGTACCCGGATTAGGCGATAAACACACCTCTTCCAACGCACCACTCACCCCACGTGCAAACGGATGCGTCAAACATGACGGGTCTCCAGCAGGAAACACACCAGCCGACTGATAGCTCAAAGAAGACCCAAGGTGCGTCATCGAATTAATCGTCACATGCTCAGGTACGACAAGATCGATATACGGACCATAGCCTACAGCGTCACCACTATTATCAAACCTGACAGTAAAAGAGAAATTTTCTCCGACAAATGGAGAGGACTCAACATTCTGGAAAGAGGTGAGTGGTATCGGTGCTGCTGATAGTTTTTCGTGCCCGTATAGCCCCATTAATACAACCGCTGCACTTAAGAGTACGGCGATAAATCGCTTCCTGCGCCCAA
>CAYNWE010000038.1:0-8606 GCA_964400855.1 uncultured Candidatus Saccharibacteria bacterium | reverse complement strand
CAATTGCCAACGGTGGTATCATCGACTTCAACGGTACGTCACGACCAACAGAAAATGTCATACTCACACCAGAATTCCAGGGAGCAACTATTGCGGGCGATGGTACAAGCAATAGCGGTACGATGACAAGTGATTTCTGTTCAGGTACCACAGGAAGCATTACCATAAATACTGGAGTTTGTGGTGTCGGCACTGACGAACATAACTACTATAGCTGGACAACAGCGAGTGGTACGAACGACTACGATATTTACACCTACTACACAATACCGAGCAACTTTGATGGCTTTACCAGCTCAACTAGTGTTAAAGCATACGGCTGGCGAACCACAGTAAGCGATATAGTTGAAGTGTCTATGTTCCGTAACGACACGCAGTGTGGCTCAACGACAACGGTGTCGACATCTAACACAGCATGGACGCAAACAACACTTACAGGTGACGAAACAGGCTGTAGCTTTGCAGCTGGAGATAGAATATTGTTCAGAATTCGTTTGACAGCAACCGCTAGCAACTTTGCTCGCATTGGTGAAATAAACTTCGACTACTATAGGAAAAATTAGTATAATGAATAGTAAGCATAAAAAGATTCTAAAGGGAAAAGTCTGTTGAAGAAAAGATTTCGCATACACAAACGTTTCGCATGGCTCTTATCTTCAAGAATAAGAATCGGTCGAGTTAAAATAGCTCCATTATTACTGCTATTTTTAGTGTTTTGTTTGCCAGCTACACTAAAAGGGTATGTGATGTATGCAGAGAAGAATTTGCAAAAAAGATATGATTCGATTTCTCAAAAAGAGTCGCTAATTGGTAATAAACTGCCTAAGCTTGCCAGCCTAATTACAGAGTCGAAAAAAGATGAGTCAAAAGTATATTTGTTTAACAAAAAAGACGACAAAGAACAACAACCAGGCATTGATAAACCGTTGTCAACATTGCAACAAAATATAGTCTCAGAAGACACCTCGTTAAAACCACAGTATAGTGCTGAAATCGCAATAGAGAAACCAGCTATGTCAATTTCTGATACGCAAAAAGGCATTGACTTTGGAGCAGAATTACTCCTAGAAACAGAGCCTGGAGTCAGAGATGGATCATGGGTTATTTACCCGGCAAAAGACAAAAATATCTCTGTCGTATATTCGTTAAAAAACAACGGTATTAAAGAAGACATTATTGTTAATAAATCAACAACTGACGAGATGAGTTTTAACTATAAGCTCAACTTAGGTGAAGCTTTGGATGCAAAATTGCTCGACGACGGAAGTCTTGGAATATACAGCGCAGACCCAGCATTGTATAGCAATATTACTTTTGGATCAGAAGCTGATAGGGAGCTCATCGACAAAGTTAAGGCAAAAAGTGAAAAAACACATCTAGTCTTTGTCATTCCGAAACCAGTAATTGTCGCAGAGAATGGCGATATTGGAGAAGCTGTTGCTGCTTTTAAGTATGACCGTGATTCAAAAATATTAACAGTAAAAAGCTATAATCTTTTAACAATTGAAGGAGTGTTTAGTATTGACCCGACAACCGTCATTACAACGACGGCAGATTTTATATCGGGAAACGATGAGGGCAATATTGACTTTACTGTTTCTAACGCATTAAATACCGCAACATTTTCTGGAGGTAAGATTGGGTCATGGACAAATCAGACATCAAGTGACTGTGCGACGTCGGGCTGTGTAAGGGTAGACTATAGTACCACCGTGTACAACGGTTATATATATATGTTAGGTGGCTGGCTCGGAGGTGGTGTGCTTTCTGATAAAGTGCAAAGAGCGCCTCTGAATACGGATGGCACGATAGGGACATGGACTGACGATACAGACTCTGTTTTGCCTGCTGTAAGAGGTGGTGGTTTTCAGACGATTGGTTATAACGGCAAGCTGTATATCTTAGGTGGTTGTGGCGCGTATTCGAATGCTGGTGCGGGCTACTATTATTGTACAAGCCGTTTGGCTACCGTCCACTATGCAACGCTTGATTTAAGTACTGGTAATATTGTCGGAGGTTGGACGGCTACGACATCGTTCACCACGGGTAGAGAATGGTTTAGTGCAGGCGTTTACAACAACCGACTGTATGTCGCAGGCGGTTGGTCAGTGGGTTATCCAAGTGCTGTGGCGAATTTAAACACCGTTCAATATGCTTCTATCAACACTGACGGTACAGTGGGCTCATGGGCAGACAGTGGCTCCAATTTTACTACCAAACGTGCGTATCTAGAATTAGAGATTTATAACGGTTATATGTATGTTGTTGGTGGTTACGCACAGGAAACAAGTACTGAATTAAATGATGTACAATACGCACCAATTAAAGAAGATGGAACTATAGGCACATGGACAACGACAAATAGTTTTTCAGTGACACGCGAAAACATGAAAGCTACCATTTACCGTGGGTATTTATATATTGCGGGGGGTTGGGATGGTGCGACTGACAGAGGTGACACGCAGTATGCGCCGATAAACACGAATGGGTCTATCGGCACTTTTGGTGAAACTACTTCATTTACAGCAACAGCAGGGCACGACGCACTGTTTGGGTATGGAAATTATTTATACTGGATGACAGGAGATTACGTAAACAATATAGTATGGAGTGCGAGCTTAGTAGCGGGCGGCGGTGTTCAGCACAACAGTTCAGTGGCTTGGCCGACAACTAGTGCAACTGGTGCCTATAGAGAACAAATTCAAGCTGTGGCGAATAACGGATACATCTATGTTGTTGGAGGGGCGCTCAGCAATGACGGTACTGCTCAAACAACGACGTACTATGCGGCAATCAATGCAGACGGCACGCTCGGTACATGGTCAACTTCAACAGCCTTGAACACCGCACGGAAAAAACACGGAGTTGCAGTCTATAACGGCTATATTTATGCTATTGGCGGTCAGAATGCGGGGGGTACAACATTAAATTCGATAGAATATGCGCAACTTAATGTAAGCAATGGAACAATAGGTGCTTGGACTACAGATACCGATACCTTGGTTACCGGTCGAAGACTCATAAATGCTGCTGTTTCTAGAGGTTACTTGTATGTGGCAGGAGGACAGGACTCGAGTTCAGTTAACTTAAACTCAGTAGAATTTGTAGCTATAGGTGCGAGCGGTAATCCGGGGACATGGGCGGCGACAACAAACGCTTTTACTACGGCACGAGCGCGAACAACTATTGGAGTATACAATGGTTATTTGTATATTGCAGGGGGTTCAGTTTCGTCAACAAATACAGTGTATAACGATATTCAATATGCACCACTTAGTGCGACGACAGGGAACACGAGTGGCGCATGGTCAACAGCAACAACAACACTTCCGTCTAATTTGGCTGGCCATGGGATGGTAATATCAAACGGCATCATGTATACCATTGGAGGATGCACGGCTTATGCGTCTAATGTGTGCTCTACCTATACAGCAACTTCCTCTTACGTTCCTCTAACATCAACGGGTAACATAACAGCCAGCTTCACAGCTACAACTTCACTGAATAATTCAAGATGGTCACATGGGACCGTAGCCTATAATGACTACATATATGTGATAAATGGGTATAACGGTACGGCCTATACGGATACGCAAGTTGCAAGAATGAACGGCGGAGGAGCTGGTGCAACTTTGGCTTGGACTAGTTCAGCGAACAGTCTAGGTACGGCCACGACTAAGCAGCAATCAATCGCTTATAATGGGTATCTATATACTTTAGGAGGCTGTACTACTTATGTGACGTCAAACTGTACCGCATTTAGCTCTGCTGTGCAGTACGCTGCGATAAATCCAGGTGGAACGCTAGGAACGTCTTCCACTACAACTTCTTTCACAACAGGTCGTTACGGACATGCTTTGGCAATAAAAGATAACTACATATACATATTAGGTGGTTGTAGCGCAAGTTCTGCAGGCACCTGTACTAATTATCTTAATGACGTGCAAGTGGGCCGAATCGAAAGCAATGGCACAATTGGCTCATGGCAAACAACCACCTCTTTTACCACAGCAAGGCATTCACACAGAGCTGTAGTAAGTGGGAATTACATATACATCTCTGGTGGCACAACAGGAACGGTTCAGACAGGGGTTCAGTATGCAACAATTAACACAAATGCGAGTTTTAGTTTGTCCTCTTGGACCGCTACATCAAGTCTCAGCAATGCAAGAGAAAGTCACGGGTTTGTTGCATATAATGGCTACGTTTATGCTCTAGGAGGCTACTCTGGGAGCGCTGCGCTCTCAAGCGTCGAATATGCAGTAGTAAACGGAGATGGCACCTTGGGGACATGGGCTACAGGCTCAGCATTGGCGGTGCCCCTATATGGTCATGGTGCAGCTGTCTATAATGGCCGCATGTATGTAAGTGGTGGTTGTAGCGCTGGAGCATGCACGACCTACAACAACAAGACGCACCAAGCAGAGGTCTTTAGTAACGGCCAGTTACACTCTTGGGATACTTCGATTAACAACTTTACTACCGCACGAACTGATGCAGGATTTGCAATTTATGAAGGTAATTTATACGTCACCGGTGGTTGTAGCGCTGGTACCTGCACGACAATTCAGTCAAATATCTCGCACACTGGATTGACAGTTTATCCATTCACCTCTGAATATTCTAGGCAAATAGATCTTACTGCTGGGGGTACTGATCTGGAGTCATTTACCTATACGGGCACTGGTCTGGGTGCAGTTAACTTTTCTTACCGTATTGCGTGTGCAAGTTCGACATATGGTGCACGTACGCCGCTGGCTTATGATGTAGCGAGCGGTGAGCGCATATTATTTGATAACGCAGCCGCTGACTACCTAATTATTTTCATTGCACTCGACAGTTCACTAGGCAGATCTTTCCCTGTAAGTACGCTGTTACAAATACAGGATATTACAGTGGGTTATTCGGCAGCACACCCAGACCCTAACCAGCAAATGCGACACGGAAATGCATTTATAAACGAAGTAGAAGTTGGTTTCGATGTGAGGGCAGAAACAGTCAGTTCACTTGGTTGCTAGTTTTTCAAACTCTTATACAATAAGCCCATTTTATATTCAAAGTTTTTCACTCAGCTTACTTAGTTTGCAGTGTCTATTCTAGTAATCCAGAGAGTTTAATCCCTTATCTGAAAAAGGTATAGAGATAGCAGGGAAGCAGGCAAAAGCAATCAAGTTGAGCTACAAAAGGCCAGCAGGCGTAGGCATAAGACAAATGATAGGTTTGCGTCGACAAATAGCAACAATGCTTTATTTGATTCTCTACCTTATGAAATTTAATATTTTACGACACGAGAATCAAAAGTATATGTTATGCTTCAACAATCTGCGTGGATATGCTGGATAGTCGCCAACAAATTTATTTAATTTAGTGAAGAAGCTTTGGTTAAATACACGTCCTGATATCACACAACAAATTAAATATATATACAGCGGGTGATATATATAAAGGACACATAGCCATAAAAGACCAGCCATATAAAACTAGTATAATAATGCTATAATATTACGAAAAGAATCTTTGGGCGTCATAAGCTTTCTTGTGTGGATAACTCTTGTAGAACAGAGAAGAATTTAGTTGATATCGGTATATATATTAGCTACACTATGAAGGATCTGACTGATAAAAAACAAAAACAAGATCAACCCTGACAAAACTTTCAGGGGAAAATAAACAAAAAACAAAAAACAGATGTATAGCTTTAAGCAAAGGCATGCCGTATGGCAAAAGATTACTTTTAAGGGTTTTCTTTTGCCGTTTTTTGTTTTCACGGTTATTGCATCTGCCGTTATGGTCATAGTGACTCCAGAACGAGTATCTGCTGCGACTGCAGACACGTTAAATTTCCAGGGACGACTGATGACAAACACTGGTGCAACCGTTCCTGACGGGTCGTACAATATCGAGTTCAAAATTTACGATACGGTGAATCTTGGGGCGAGTGCTCCAACTGTTTGTTCGTTGAACTCTTCGACGGATGATTGTTGGTGGATAGAAACACAAACTGTAACTGTGCAGAACGGTTACTACAGCGTGTACTTAGGAGACGTGACACCGTTTGGTTCGAGCATCCCTTGGGACCAAGACCTATGGCTCACGATGAACGTCAGTAGCGATGGCGAAATGACCCCTCGTTTCAAACTAACTGCAGTCCCTTATGCATTCCGCGCCGGAGCGCTTGTGACGTCTGGTGGTGTTGCCAAAACTGCAGACGACTTCGCACAGTTGTCGCCTTCAGCAGTACAAACTATCAACACAGCGATTGCTGCATTACGGCTCAATCAGACTGGCACAGGAGCATTATTGCAACTGCAAGGGAACGGAACAGATGTGTTCACCGTCGATAAAGCTGGAAACGCCGTACTTGGTGCAGGCATAACGGTAGGTAATTCATCGAGCACGGTTGCTGGAACTATCCGCTGGAACGGAGCCACGTTTGAAGGCTACAACGGGAGTGTCTGGGCGTCGTTAGGCAGCAGTGCGGTTACTCCGTTCGTAAGTAAGACAAAGACTGTAGACGAAACCCAGAACAATGTCGTGAACCCAACTGCGGTTCTTCAGCCAGATGACCAATTGTTTTTCTCTGTTGGTGCGAATGAGACATGGAATTATCGGTTCGTGGTTCAGGCGACAGTAAATGCAACACCAGACATTAAGTTCAGTATTACTGCTCCAGTTGGCGCAACGTGTGTTAACTCAGTGACTGACGTTGAAAACGCAGTTACTGTTGCAAATCTCGGTTGTGGCGTGTCATCCGGAAACTTAGCTGCTGTTACTGCGACAGATGTTTACGAGGTTGTTGGTTCAGTCACAAATGGTGCAAACGCAGGAGTTGTTACGGTAAACTGGGCTCAAAATACAGCAAATGCAGCCAATACAATCGTTCGAGCAGGTAGCTATGTTGAAGCATCTCGATCAGTAGGTGGTTCAAGTGCAGATGTCGCATTTATCCAAAACGGCAACACTTTCGGGGGCTTGGCAGTACTTGGCACAAATGATGCAAACGGACTGGCTTTCGAGACAAACGGCGTTGAGAGAATGCAGATTCTTTCAACAGGAGAAATACGTGCTCAAGACGATATTATTGCGAACCGAGTTGCAACAGGCACTACTGGCACAACTACAGGGGCGGGTACTAATACGACAACGCTCACGCTCACAGCCGATAACTTTAACGTCAACGATGTGGTGTTTATTGATAACATTGGACAAGATTATTACACACGAATTACGGTAGACCCTGGCACAGGTTCTTATACCGTTTCTCCAGCTGTTACCTTTACAACTGGCCGAACCGTCACCGGTTATAACATACAAAATATTGGCGCAACGACAACCGACTATACAACACAGGCGAACAGATTCTTCCAAGGTTACTTCCTCGGCGGGGTGGTAGTCGGTGCCGGGTCAACTACAATAGCAGACGGTAGTATTGAAAGCACCACTACGCTCCGTATTCAACAAGGTGGTGGAGATGTAGAGATTGGTGGTGGGCTGACGGTAACAGGTACATTATCAGGTGACGCATCAGGATTAACAAACGTGAGTGGTGCTGCAGTCGATGGTGCAACTATAACAACGCTCAACGCATCTAATATAAGTAGTGGTACATTATCTGATGGACGCTTGAGTGCAAACGTTACACTTCAAGGAAACACCTTCAATGGAGTCAGCCAACTTGTACAACTCGATGTTAGTGGTAATCTTCCAGCTCTAAATGGTTCAGCATTAACGAACCTTTCTTCAGCAAACCTCATCGGAGCACTCCCAGCAATAAGCGGCGCATCACTCATATCATTAAATGGTTCTAATATTTCTAGCGGTACGGTTGCAGATGCAAGATTGAGCAGTAACGTGACAGTATTAGGCAATACCTTCAACGGCATTAATCAGCTCGTACAACTAGATGGAACAGGCTTGTTGCCAGCACTAAACGCTTCAAATCTAAATAATCTATCATCTGCCAACTTAACTGGCGCACTTCCTGCAATAAGCGGTGCATCATTAACAAACTTGTCAGCAGCAAATCTTACTGGTGCATTACCAGCAATCTCAGGCGCAAGCCTGACAACGCTCAACGCATCTAGTATAAGTAGCGGTACATTAGCTGATGGACGCTTGAGTACAAACGTTACACTTCAAGGAAACACCTTCAATGGAGTCAGCCAGCTCGTTCAGCTAGATGGTAGCGGTAATCTTCCAGTACTCAACGGCTCAGCATTAACTAATCTTACCTCAGCTAATCTAACAGGTGCGTTGCCTGCAATCTCAGGTGCTGCACTCACATCACTAAATGCATCTAATATAAGTAGTGGTACGCTGGCTGACGCAAGACTAAGTACTAATGTCACGGTGCAGGGTAATACTTTTAATGGGGTAAGTCAGTTGGTGCAGTTAGATGGTAGTGGAAACTTACCTGCGCTTAACGGCTCTGCCATTACGAATCTTTCAGCAGCAAATCTTACTGGATCTCTACCAGCTTTATCTGGAACAAACCTCACATCTTTGAACGCAACAAACATATCGACAGGTACCTTGGCTGACGCAAGACTGTCTTCAAACGTGACAGTACTAGGTAATACATTTAATGGAAATAGCCAGCTTGTTCA
>CAYNWE010000037.1:0-8666 GCA_964400855.1 uncultured Candidatus Saccharibacteria bacterium | reverse complement strand
TCTAAGCCTTGCGCTTGCGTTTCGGTGCGGCTTTCTTGCGTGCAAAACGTCCTTTGCCTGTTTTCTTCGGTGCGTCGGTGATCATTTGCAGTGCTTGCTCTTCAGTAATTGTCTCTGGGTCAACATCTTTCGGTATACGTGCGTTCACCTTATCTTTCTTGATATACGGGCCGTAAGGACCATTTAAGATAATAGCACCACTTGGAAATTCTTTGATTGGCTTCCGTTTTTCGCTGATTTCTGCGATGACTGCTTTGGCTTCTTCCTCGGTGATTGTCAGCGGGTCAAAGCCTTTAATAGAGAAATATTGCTTGTCAACCTGTACATATGGACCAAAGCGGCCAATATTAGCCTTAATATCTGCGCCTTCAACTGTTTTGCCGACGCTTCGAGGCAGCTTGAACATCTCGAGGGCCTGTTCGAACGTGACATTGTCGAGTGTTGCCCCTTCAGGGAGTGGTGCAAAACGGGGTTTTTCTTCATCTTCGGCTTCACCAATTTGTAACATAGGACCAAAGCGACCATATCGTGCAATGAGCGGTTTGCCTGACTTTGGGTCGACGCCAAGTTTCTTTGCTTGTGAGCTTTCGGATCGTGAGATGTCGTCAGATGCGTCAACTAGCGGACGGAATTTGTTTTTATAAAAGTCGGCTATCATCGCATTCCAGCCTGTTTTGCCGTCTGCGATGTCGTCAAATTCAGCTTCTACCTTTGCGGTAAAGTCATAGTCGACGATTGGCAAGAAATGTTTCACAAGAAAGTCTGTCGTGACTTCAGCAAGGTGGGTTGGGACGAGCTTGTTGCGGTCGGCACCAAAGCGTTCCTGCTCTACCGCTTCGTTAATTGTTCCATTTTGGAGTGTGAGCGTTGTTGCGGCTCGCTCTTCGCCTTCTAAGTCTCGCTTTTCTATGTAGCCGCGGTCCTGGACCGTGCCGATTGTCGGAGCGTAGGTACTTGGGCGTCCGATGCCCATTTCTTCGAGCTTACGGACTAAGCTGGCTTCACTGTAGCGTGCAGGTGGTCTGCTAAAGACTTCTTTGCCAATCATGGTTTGCAGTGTAAGCACGTCGCCTGTGCTGATAGGAGGGATGATCTTGTCTTCCTTGCCACCACCGTAGACGCTTAAATACCCGTCAAACAATAGTACTTCACCCTTGCCTTCTAGCGTCTCAGTCTTTCCTGAGATCGCAACAGTCACCTCTGTTTTTTCAATCTTCGCTTGGGCCATTTGTGAGGCAACTGCTCTCTTCCAGATAAGGTCGTAGAGTTTACGTTGCTGTTCGTCGTCACCGGCACTTTGTGCAGTGATGTTGGTTGGGCGGATTGCCTCATGTGCTTCTTGAGCTGATTCGTTCTTAGTCGCAAATTGGCGGAGCTGGTGGTATTTTGCCCCAAAGCGACCTTCAATATAGCCGCCTATTACACCGAGTGCTTGCTTAGATAAGATAGTGCTGTCAGTACGCATATAAGTAATGTGCCCATTTTCATAGAGCCGTTGAGCAAGTGTCATGGTTTGTTTGACGCCGTAGCCGAGCCGGCTACTCGCCTCTTGCTGGAGTGTTGATGTCGTAAATGGTGCTGACGGGCTTCTGACCCCAGGTTTTTTCTCAACTCCAGTAACGGTAAATGTCGCATTTTTAGCATCTTCAAAAAACTGACGTGCTTCGTCGACGGTAGAGAGTTTTTTAGATAGTTCTGTCGTCAAGATATCTTTTGTCGTGGTAAGCAAGTCTGCCGTTACTTTAACTGTTTTTTGTGCTTCGTGAGCTTTGATTTCGCGCTCACGCTCGGTGATAAGCCGAACAGCGACAGATTGCACGCGACCTGCGCTGAGACCGGGCCGAATTTTTTTCCATAATACAGGGCTGAGTTCGTAGCCAACAAGACGGTCAAGGACTCGACGAGCTTGCTGAGCGTCAACCAGGTGCGTATCGACAAGGCGTGGTTTTTCCAGCGCTGCTTCAATTGCTGGTTTGGTGATTTCATGAAAAACGATTCTTTTAGTGGTCGCCACAGGTAAGCCAAGCGCTTGGCATAAATGCCATGCAATAGCTTCTCCTTCGCGGTCTTCGTCAGATGCGAGCCAAACGGTATCAGCAGCTTTTGCTTCTTTTTTGAGCTCGGTGATCACCTTTTTCTTATCTGCACTCACTTCGTACGTCGGTGCGAAGTCATTTTCTTTATCGATACTAAGCCCTTTTTTCGGTAAATCACGGATGTGCCCGAAGCTACTTCGAACGGTATAGTCTTTGCCGAGAAATTTCTCAATAGTTCGGGCTTTTGCCGGGCTCTCAACGATGACGAGGTTTTTGTTGCTCAAAAAAGGTCCTTTTATCTTTAGCGTTTTGTTAAGTATACGCACATTGGTCTATATAAGACAATCGCGTTAGTCTAACTCATTGCGCGTTCTTTTTGCAAATCTTCACTTAGTTCGTTAAATGCCAGCTACCGACAGTGTCTTGCGTGATTCGTCCTTGTATTTCGAGCATTGTCAACGAACCATTAAGCGTTTGGATATCTATGTTCACCTGTGCACTAAGCGCCGTTGCGTCCGCAGGTGACATGGCAAGCTGCGATAATATCGCTGATTCTACATCATTGCTCCCCAAGAGGCTCGTTTGCTTTTCTTTTGGTGAGATATGCAGTAGCGATAAGACGTCGTCAGTGTTAGTAATGAGGTGCGCCCCCTGCTGGATGAGCCAGTTGGTTCCGCTACTCAATGTGCTTGTTATTTGACCAGGCACTGCTGAGATTGGGACGCCCATTGCTTTCGCATGTGTGGCTGTATTGAGGCTTCCTGAGCGTTCTGTAGCCTCAGTGACGATTACTACGTCGCTCAGCCCTGCAACCAGCCTATTACGGTCGAGAAAGTCATGAGATCGAGGCATGTAGTGGGGTTCGTACTCACTTATGAGCGCCCCCTGCTTCGTAATTTCTTGCGCAATATGTCGGTGGCTTGCTGGGTAAATGTTCTCTAGGCCTGAAGGCAGCACTGCTATCGTCTTGCCTCCAACAGACAACGCTGCTTTGTGGGCGGCTATGTCCACGCCAAATGCAAGTCCGCTTATGATAACTACCCCTGCTTGTGCGAGCTCTGTGGCAAGTTTTTCAGTCACTTTTAGCCCGTACGGTGTTGGCTTTCTGCTGCCAACAATTGCTACTTTTGGCAATCTAAGTAATGCTTCAACCTCAGTGCCTTCGTAATATATAGTCCTGAGTGCCGGAGTGACTTTTGAGAGTTTCTGTAGATAGTTAGGAGTAAGCGTAAGTAATTTCATAAAACTGAGTTGCGAATGATGCAAATATATAATTTAGTATTGACATAAAGACACTTTTTTGCTAAAATAGCAAGGTAAGTTCGCCTTGAGTGAACATTACGTACCTTTTACCCCCTGAATTCTAACATTTCTGCGCCCTTACGGGTATACAGAGTGTTTGAATTCAAAAGTTTTAGAGTTGTCATATGTGTCGTTGTTACCCTCCACGCCACTATGCACGCAGCACTTTCAGATAGGAAGGCGTCTGCAAACTCTAGAACATTTATTCCCTTTAACCCCGCTCCTCCCTCTCGTTTTATTTGAGTTTGGGCTTTAGCGATGCGGACAAACCTTTGAGTGGGCTCTTTTGTGCTACTTTTGCGAGATAGCAGAATAGAGAAGGCCTTCAAGGTGGGTTGAAGGGTGTAAATAGGCTTCTAGCGGTGCCCACCCCCTCTAGAAGCCTATTTTTATTGGAAAAAATAGTTGGCGGTGCCCATCCGCTTTCAGCGGACCCGCAAGCAACATCTTTGAAAACAAGTTTTCAAGAGTTGATTGTCTTGCTAAAGTCCACAGGACTTTCTCACCCTCTGTAGGCTCTTATTTATTTAAGGACATCCCAGGCGGTTCCCAGTCGCATTCTGCGACCTCCGAACTTCGCGATAGAAAACAAGTTTTCATCGGAAGATTCGTTTCCAAAGCGCACGCTTGGCGCTTTTCACCCTCTAGAAGCCTATTTTTATTGGAAAAAAAGTTGGCGGTGGATTGTGGTACTTTGGTTATTGCGCTTTTGTTTGTACGGGTTTGGTAATGTATAACTGTTTATATGAGTAAAAAGCCTGACAAACCACTTGGAGAAGCGTATTATCGTCAATTTTTTGAAAATGATCCTTTTAGCCCAAAAATGCGCGAAATTGCTGAAAAGCGACTCCCGCAAATCGGTGTTCCGCTCTACGGGCAGCTAAAAATTGTGTTCCTAAATGCTGAAGATGATCTTGATCAAAGAGTTTCTGTGGCTACATTCAACCATCGTGAGGGACGTAAAGACGTTCTTTATGCCATGATGACAGCTAGCGAGCTCGGTATCAGTACTATCAGACCTGTTATGAAGGCTGGACACGCCAACGCTTTATATACGAAACCGTTCCATAAGCTTGGTGGTGTTGGCGTTGGACGAGGTACCGGTGATGCACAGTTATTAAGCAACACGCTAGGGCACTTGGCAGAACATGATTTTTCTCCAGCCTTTTTCACCGAAGGATTTCGAGTTAGACCAGGCTTAGTTGATGCCAACGGAGAGCCTTTGAGTACACGTAAAATTCATGGCGTAAAACCAGGTGCCCCGCGACTTTCACTTCAGGCTGATCTCCCATATATTCCTATTGCTATGGCTGGAACAGCAAAGGATGATGTTATTGACGCCAAGCGTGTCCCTATAGTCGCTTGTGTCGCACCTATTCTATTCCCGACTGACTTTAGGCACTACGACGACCCACTACGAGAGCTCACTCATGCAGCCCTTGAATCACAACAGTCCGCACTTGATCAGGCGTACTTTGAACGGACTGCTTATGAACTGGGAACAAAATCACTCTAGAAAATTTTGAATAGTCACTATACTTAATATAGTATTGAGAGACGACAGAAATAACTAGGAGCACATATGACCCACAGAGAAAACGCAGAATATAGTATTGGTGATGGATGGATGGTAGAGGCGCAACGATTGTTTGACGGTATGCCACCGGTAGCAATAAAAGCCGCACAAGTAGCTGTTGCCACAGAAACAGCTATTGAGTCGCTTAAGATACATGCATTGATTGAGCTTCACGGCAACTAATATGAATGTCGTACATACGCCACCCGAACTTGTCGCTCAAGTTCTTAACGCTGGTGGTGTTGCAGTTATCCCAACAGATACCGTGTATGGGTTGAGTGCAGTCGCGACGTCACCGCAGGCGGTGAGACGTATGTATGAGATAAAACGACGCGACGGCAAGCCAGGCACGATAATTGCAGCGAGTATAGAGCAACTAATCGCAGTAGGCTTTGACACGGACGAACTCATGCAAGGTGACACGTTTTGGCCAGGTGCCGTAAGTGTCATTGTCGCTTCCCCACTTGAACTCTCTTATCTAGATATGGGCTTAAAAAGTCTCGCAGTACGCGTTCCCGATAATATCTGGCTATACGAGCTACTTATGCTCACCGGGCCACTTGCAACCACAAGCGCAAACTTACCAGGTGAGCCGACTGTGAGTACGGTTGTAGAAGCGCAACGATTATTTGGCAATGAAGTTACTACATACGTTGACGGCGGTGATATGTCCCACACGTCACCGTCCAAGATTATCAAAATTATGCCGGACGGTTCTGTCGAACGAATTCGCTAAGCGTTAAGATACTTTCATTGTGTGGTCAGATAATGGACCGACTGTGCGTTCGTCAATTAGTGCGCAAACTTCTCTTAAAATTTTAGTGAGTGCTTGGTGCTGCTGATCGGTAAAATCTTGCAGTACAAAATCCGCACTGTCTATTTGTGCGGGCTCTTTCGGTCCTATGCCTATTCTGATGCGACCAAAGTTTTCGCCAGCATGCGCAAGCAACGATTTGATGCCGTTATGTCCCCCGCTCCCTCCGCCAACACGCGTACGAATGGTGCCAAAGTCAACGTCGAGCTCATCGTATACGACTAGCGTATCGGCGTCTTGCAGCCGAAAGAAATGTTGCACTTTTTGTGTACTCTCTCCACTGAGGTTCATCATCGTGGTTGGTTTTATGAGTATGACTCTAGTGCTCCCCACGTTCCCACTTGCCATGTAGCAGTGCAAGTCACGCTTTTCCATCCACTCACTGAACTCATGTGAGTTTCTATAGACATCTAGCGCCATAAAGCCAGCGTTGTGCCTGTTTTTGGCGTATTTTGCTCCCATGTTCCCAAGACCGACTACCAGCAGCGTTTGAGAGCTCCCGAGCGTGTACAGCGGCTGTGATTCATAGTAGTTCGTTTTCTTTCGGTCGAATAAGGCCATCACTATAATTCTACAGTAAACAGCTGACAGTTAACAGTTAAAGCTTTATATATTTGGGTATGCTACAGAGAAAGAAGCTGATATAACTTACAGAACGCGGTCGCGGTTGCCGTTGTTTTTGAACTTTTTTTCTTTCGGTTCGTCACGGTCAATAAACCAGAGTTGTACTGGAGTGCCGGTGTAGTCCCACTTTTCACGTAGCATACGTTCCATATGACGACGGTAGCTCCAGTGTAGAAAACGCGTTTGACTACCGAACACCTTGAATGCTGGTATTGGGTTGCCTTCTTCTTGCACCATATAGCGAAGTTTTGGCTGTCGGTTTTTGAGCCCTGCTGGCGGGTGCCGGTCGGTAACGCTCTTCAGCCAATTGTTGAGTTCTCGCGTGGTTCGGCTTTGTGCGCGTCGGTCCATAATTTCAAGCACGATATCAAAAATCTTTGTGACGTTTTTGCCGGTTTCGCTACTGGTGAAGATAAGTGGTGCCCACGGAACGAAGTTAAAGTCATAGGCGATGCCAGGTGCCACGTCGTCACGCGTAAAAGCGTCTTTTTCTTTGATGTCCCACTTGCTGACAACAATCACGAGCCCCTTGCCCGCTTCTTTGATCATGCCGGCTATTTTTTGGTCAAGGGCGACACTGAGTTCGTTCGCATCAATCAACAGTAGGCACACATCAGCTTGTTCTATGGCTTGCAGACTACGAAGCACACTGAACTGTTCAACGCCTCGCTCAATTCGTCCGCTCCGGCGTATGCCTGCTGTGTCGAGGAGCTCAATTTCGCGTTCTTTGTATTTGACCAGTGTATGGTTGACGTCGCGGGTGGTCCCTGCTCTGTCGGCAACAATCGCTTGTTGCTTTTTCGCTAGTGCGTTATACATACTGCTTTTACCAACATTCGGGCGGCCAAGTAGCGCAATGCGGATTCGGTCGTCAGCTTCGTCAATAACAGCGTGCGGCAACATTTCTTCAAGTATTTCTTCAAGCTCATCAAATCCACGTTTTTGCGTGGCGCTGGTCGCAACCATTGGCTTGATACCGAGTTTTTCAAATAACGCTATTTGGTCTTTTTTAGCTTTGTCGGACTTGTTAACGAGTAGCACAAGTTGTTTGCCGCTCTTGAATGCAAGCTTTGCGACACGACGGTCTTCGTCGGTAAGGATAGATGTTGCGTCGACAGTAACGAGTATAATGTCTGCGGCGTTAGCTGCCTCAATAATCTGGTCCTGGATAGTGAGCTCAAAGGCATCAGCCGCATCTTTTAATCCTGCAGTGTCTACCAACCAAAATTGCTTGCCCGATTCAAGCTCAGCCTTTGCAGTGATGCTGTCTCGGGTGGTACCTGGTTCGTCGGCGACAATTGCCTCTCGCCTGCCTAAAAGCGCGTTGAAAAGACTCGATTTGCCGACATTCGCACGGCCAACAATTGCAACAATAGGGACATTTTTTTTACTCATCTGTTGTAATTATACTTCATTTGTTACTTTTCTACGACGTAGCTTCGGTACGAATGGCAGTAGTTGTGCTTTTGCAGCTTCGTATGTCGGCATTAATTCTGGTTGCTTGCAGGCTGCTGGCAGTAGTTTTCTAAGCACATCAATAGCTCGTAGCGTGTGCACTGCTGTCGACTCTTCAAGTATGATTGCACCGTCAATGCGCTCTGGCGTCGTTATTTCGTTGAGAATACGCTGCGTCGTATCTCGCACCCAAGGGCTGTATATACGACGGGATGTTCCGGCAGCATATATGATACCTGTATGACCATCGGTATTTTTACGCGGTGGAAGCTGTGCGCTGTGCCACGTGCGTGTCTGTTCCGGTGAACCGCGTAATAATTCGTTGCCTTTGTAGTTATCGACTCTCCAACATAACTGATCACTGACCGGTAGTATGATGTCAGCATGCGTGGTGTCGCAACGAGCGTATGCCCGCAGGCCAATTTCTCTGCAGACAGCAAGGCCTGCGAGTGCGATATCTGTGCAGTTACTTTCGGATTCTATGACCTTCTCTCCCTCTAACGTTGGAATAGCAGGTTTAAGCGCACTAATTTGTTGGTAATTGAGCGTCACTATCGCATTGCGAAGAAGAATCATGAAAGGCTCCTGATTTGCCGGGTCACGTATCACGCCGTCGATTGCAAGCTGTTCTGCTTGCGCGCGTACAGGGTCGATGATGGCTGGGTCCATTTCAAAGTCATAGGGGTCTAATAGTGAGAGAAAGTCTGCGGACATTTAGACTATTCTACCATATAATTGTAAATTTTACTTTTATATTGCAATTTTGCTTATTTATTGTTTTCTTGTTTTATGAAAAATGTAGCTGCTGTCTGTGCAGAATCTATTAACGAAAAGATGTCAGTACAGAGGAGAGATTTTG
>CAYNWE010000036.1:0-8728 GCA_964400855.1 uncultured Candidatus Saccharibacteria bacterium | reverse complement strand
CAATTATTCAAGCGAAGACAAAGGGGGTGGACATGTTTGGATCAAATGATAATACACAGGCAATGATGGGTTCACCAACTTTGCAGAACCCGTCTATGCTTGATAATGTATCGCCTCAAGATTTTCAGTCGGCAGATCCTCAGCCTCAACAGCCGCAGCCAACCACTGCTCCCGTAGCGGATGATTCAACAGCTGCCCATTCGCTTACGACCGACAACCCTTTTGTACAAGAAGCAATGCCGGTTTCAGCCCCTGTAATATCCACACCAGAAGTTGAACTACCACCAATCGCTACCGCAGCCCCTGCTCCGGAGCCAGCGGTTATGGGTGTCTTAACGCCAGCGGATAGTAGTGCTACAGCGTCCCCTTCTGCGCCCGTTGCCCCACCAGTGGTCGCTGAAGAGCCAGTAGAAAGCGACAATAGCTCATATGTAGCGGCGCTCGCGAATGACGCATTGCCAGCCACAACAGCACCAGCTATGGAGCCGGTTGATCATGACAAGCTTGCAGATATGAAACGTGAAGCACTCGAACAGCTTGAGCCGCTTGCAGACCACATTGACGGCACGCCAGAAGATACCTTCAAAACAACCATGATGATGATTCAGGCAAATGACAATCATACTTTGCTCGAAAAAGCACTCGATGCAGCTAAAAAGATTGAAGACGACAAAATGCGTGCACAGGCGATGCTCGATATTATTAATGAAATAAACTACTTTTCACAAGCAGCTCAACAGTAAAATATAACCGCTAACAGCTAAGAACGAAGTTGTTTTTTGCGGTAGCCGTAGATACCAGATACAAATGCAAGTAGCATGAGTGAGACAAGCATGGCTTCGCTTGTCCCGGTTTTTGGCAATGTAGCGTCACCAGTAGTTGGTGTCGTAGTGCGAGCATTTGCGTTTGTTGTCACTCGCGGAGTGGTCGTTGAAGCGGCGCGGTCACTTACTACACCTTCTGGTTCAACAGCTGGTGCAGGTGTGGTGGTCGAGTGGTCTGCTTCGTTCGAATGATTTGTATCAGCAGGTGTGCCTACATCTATGGTGGTATTTGGTTTGTCATCGGTCGTAGACGTCGTCGTGACAACAGTAATGTCGTCATTTGTGAGGGTTCGGTAGATCCATCTTCCGCCGAAGAACAAGATTGATAGAATCGCAACAGTAACCAAAAGGCTTAGTAGCGCCATTGCCCATGCTTTAGCGGTACTATTGTTGCGGTTTGAATAATAGTCTTCGAGTTCTGAAATAGTTTGAGATTTTCGTCGTTGAAACAGTGCCATAGCTACTGACTCCTCTTAAAATAAATTGGTCCCACCGACTTATCTATACTATTTTACGACAATTATCGTAAAAATGCAACTACCCGCCGTTTTTGACGTGGCGGGTAGTACTATTTTGACCAGAAAACAGGGCTATATATCGAGTCCCATGCCACCCGCCCCAGCAGGTGCTTTAGGCTCTGGGACGTCAACGACAAGTGCGCCCATGGTCATACTTGTTCCGGCAATCGATACAGCGTTTTGGACAGCCTGCTTAGTAACAAGCACAGGGTCAACGATACCTGCCTTGAGTAAGTCTACCAAAGCAGCTGGATCCTGAACGTTCACACCTTGCCCTGGCTTAGCATTTTTAACTTGTGGAAGCCATTCGTCTGGGTTTTCACCCGAATTCTCCATGAGGATACGGAATGGTTGCTCAAGCGCCCGAACAAGTAATTGAGCACCTGCATCTTCGACCGGGTCTTTGCGAGTTGCGACTTTCTTTGATAGGTTTACTAGCGTCACGCCGCCACCTGCGACAACTCCTTCGCTCATTGCAGCTTTTACGGCTGCGACGGCATCGTCAACGCGGAACTTCTTCTCTTCTATCTCAGTTTCTGACGCTCCACCTACTTTTATGACAGCGACTTTACCACCAAGGGCAGCTTGTCGTTTGGTGAGCTCGCCGCGGTCGTATTTACTTGTTGACGCTTTCGCCTGAGCAGTAATTTCAGTAATTCGCGCCTTTATATCGCTTGGCTTCCCGGCACCTTCTACTATGGTGGTGCCATCTTTGCCCACGATTACCTTGCGAGCAGACCCTACAACTTGTAGGTCAATTGTGTCAAAGCTGAGTCCTTGCTCTTCTGATATGACCGTTGCACCTGTTAGCACAGCGATATCTTGCAAGATGTCTTTGCGTCGGTCGCCAAAACTTGGCGCTTTCACGGCGACGGTATTAAACACGCCTTTTAGTTTGTTTAGTACGAGCATCGTCAGTGCGTCGCCTTCAACGTCTTCTGCTATCAGCACCATGTCTTTTTTGCCAGCGGCAACGAGCTGCTCCATGAGACCAGAAATTTCTTGAATATTGCTAATTTTCTTATCTGTTATTACTACGGCTGGCTTGTTATAGGCTGCTTCCATACGGTTTGTGTCAGTTACCATGTATGGGCTGACAAAGCCTTTGTCAAACGTAAAGCCTTCGACCACTTCGCTTTCGAGGTTGAGTCCTTGACCCTCTTCCACCGTCACGACACCGTCTTTGCCAACTTTGCTCATGACGTCAGCGATGAGTGCGCCTATTTCAGCATCACCTGCGCTGATTGTTGCTACTTCAGCAACTCGAGCACTATTGCCGGTAATCGGTTCGCTCATTTTTTCAAGCTGCGCTATTACGTCGCTAGCTGCTTGTTCGAGCCCTTTGCGTAGTTGCATCGGGTTATGACCAGCTGCAATTAGTTTGTTTGCTTCGTTCAAGATGTGGAACGTGAGCACGGTGACCGTCGTCGTACCGTCACCTGCAACGTCGTTCATTTTGCTAGCTGCTTCTTTAATAAGCTCTGCCCCTACTTTATAGCCAAGTGTTTCGTCGTCAACATCAACGATGTCTACGCCTTTCGCTACCGTCACGCCGTCGTGAGTTACCGTCGGCGCGCCGTAACTTTTGCTGATAACCACGTTGCGACCCTTTGGCCCCATAGTTGTCTTAACAGCTTCATATAAAATCCGTGCACCGCCAAGGACTCGGCGCCTGGCGTCATCATCATAAAATACTTTTTTACCCATACAAAAACTCCCTATTTACCTACATGCAGTTTTAGTTTATTGCTCCTGGCTTGCTCACGCTTCTTGTAGTTCTCTCTGGCCATTTCTTTATCTTCAGAAGATATCTTTGCAAAAATATTCTCAAGTTTTATCAATAGATACTCTGCCCCGTCAACTTTTACTTCGTTGAACGTATAGCCGCCATAGATCACTTTGTCACCAACGCTCACGTCTTTTACAAGTGGACCAACGGCAAGCACTCGCGCGATTCGCGGTTTTTCACCTGATTTGTCTGGTAGGAGTAGCCCGCCAGCTGTTTTCGTTTTTGCCTCTTCTTGCTGGACGACGACATAGTCGGCGAGAGGCGTCAAAGGTACATTTGACATAATTGAAACCCCCAATTATTAATCGTTAGAAAGTAGAGACGGGTGTTCTCGCAGAAGGTGACACCCGTTTCTAGCACTCATCATACTAGACTGCTAATACTTCGGTCAAGCACTCAAGCAGATATAGATATATGGCTTGGCTTACTAAGTGATAGATATTTAGTTTAAAGCTTTAATTTTGTAAAGATTTCATTATGGTTTTACTCAGTCAAGGTAAAATATAGGACTAATAATAACGATTATCGCTAAATACAGCGCATGCGAGAGTACATACTTGAAATATAACATGAAATATGATACAATAACTCAAGTTAGTTAGGTAAGTAACCTAACCGAAATAACACCGGTAAATACATGACACAGATCAACGATAATTCTATAAACAGAATACCAGGCGAAGTCCCTTCTCCGCCGAGCAATGCACTTGAGTCTTATCTAGTGCAGAATAGTTTGTCGTCGGATGCAAGAGCTGTGCTTCACTTCGCTTTTAGAGGCGAACAGTTTAATTCGGTTTCAAACCTGGAAACGCAACTACCGTCAGATTCCGAAACATATCATGCATTCTGGGAAGAAGGGGCAGTTGCTCCGACCCGTCGTTTTTCAGATGTTGTAGAGGATGTCGATGTTAATCCAGCACGTTACACAAGAATAATCTCTAGAGATCCCTCTTCGTTTGTTGCTCCTTTAGACCATGAGTTTGCTCAGTGCTTAGCAGTAAAGCCAAAAGAAACAGAAGCAGAAGCAATCAAGGAACTTGATAGATATCTAGAGACAGTAAGCGCTGTTGCAAGCAGCTCAAGAAATAAACAAATCGCAGAACAAGCTAATTTAATGCGACAAGAGCTTGGGTATATTGATGAACTTTCGTTTGACATGGCTACTGAAAAAATTGCACAAGCATGGGTTCAATATCTAAAAGATCATCCAGACGCAGTAATAAATGTGTTTAGAAGGCCTAATTCAAGGTTTGGAAAAAGCTTTGAGTACGTGCTGGATAAGGTCAAAGATTCAGTCGTAGACAATAGTTTGGATGCCGCAATGCGGGTTATTGAAAGCCCTGATAGATGGCAAGACGGTCCGGAGAGTAAATTTGTAGTATTGGACGACTGGATAATTAGTGGACAATCTGTAAGTAAGATCGTTTCAATGGCTTTGCGGACAGCAGAAAGAAAAGGGTTGGATTTTAAAGGAAAAACAGAAGTTCACACTGTAGCACGATCAGCTACTGCTGTTGGGTCACCTGGAGTAACATATAGATCGATATATCTTCACGGACCACTTGACGCCACGTATGAAGACGTAAGCATGATAGGTTCACACAGCGGAGTGAATTACGGCTTCGAATACCCCATCAGAGACATGCAGAAATTCCTACAATCACGAGGGATTTTCATCGCTAGTCCGCTGCTTGCTGCGATAGACCCTACAATGTATAGAGATATGCATGCTCGAGATGTGATAGATAAAGATCAGAATGGTCAAATGTATGCTGAGGTTTCCGCTGAAAATAATCGTGCTTTAGGAATGTTAAGGCGCATATTTGAAATTGAGAGCGTGATATATGGTGCTAAATCAAATAGTAGCAATGTCATAAATCAAAATTCGCAAGAAGACGGGCATCCATTAACGACACAACAATTGACAGAAGAGCTCACGAATCTAAAGCGAACTTTTTCAAGTATGTCAGTGAAGCGTACTGAATTAAGGCGAAGATTGGGATATAAAGAGGATAGAATTGGCTATATACCTAGGGAAAAGACTGAATAGTATGTCTGAAAGATTAGTAAAACCTGAGTTTGGTCCAGTGCGCGAATTTCAAGGTGATTACAGGTTTCTAAGTAACATGTGGAAAATCAACGTACCAATTCAAGTGCAAGAATGGGAAGTGGATACAAGTGAACACGCGTATCAGATGTCTAAATTTGCAAATGATAAAGATCGTGAACTAATTGCACTTTCTCAATCCGGTATCGCAGCAAAGAGAAAAGCTAGACGACTACTTAGAAGTGGCGCGGAACGCACCGCAGACTGGGAAGAAAAGAAGTTAGGCACTATGCTTTACTACGTCGTTAAGAAATTTGAGCTCAATGAAGATTTGTCGTCGGCACTAATAGAAACAGAAGATAGGCCGCTCATTGAAGGAAATAACTGGGATGATACGTATTGGGGTGTTTGTCCACCGGGATCCGAAAACGGTACAAATTATCTTGGAAGGATTCTTATGCATGTTAGAGAGAACCTTAGATCAGGAATGCTAGCAGGACTAAGTGAATCAGTGCAAGAGAGAAATTTTGTTATTAGTCCAAAAGAACTATAATATAGTTCATGCTTATAAAAATAAACACCAAAGTCCTCATGTCTGGGGCGGCATATTTTGACGACCGACAAGCGATAAACGCCTACATGGATGACCGTATATCAGTTGACGTTGAAAAGGCAGTTCAAGAACACACAGCGATAAAACAGGCGTTCGAACAGGCGGGCATTTTTGTAGTGCAAGTTGCTCCTCCTGAAGACTGCCAAGACGGTGTATACACAGCTAATTGGGCGTTAATTTCAGGTAAAAAAGCAATAATGAGTAACCTACCCAACGCACGCGAAGCGGAGTCGCCGTATGCCGAAGCGCGAATGCGCGATCTAGGGTTTGACATTGTACGCTTGCCAAGTACCGTACATTTTAGTGGCCAAGGTGACGCGCTCCCTTGTGGCAACAGGCTTTTTGTCGGGAGTCACTACCGAACAAGTGTTGAAGCACAGCCCCTCCTCGCCCGAGAGACCGGGCTCGAAGTGATTGGGCTTCAGACAATTCCTGAAACAGATATATCTGGCAACCTTATTATTAACTCTGTGACCGGCTGGCCAGACAGCTTTTTTTATGACTTGGACCTAGCGCTTGCGGTGATATCTCCGACGCTTATTGCCTGGTGCCCGCAGGCGTTCACGCCAGATAGCCAAGCCCGAATCCACGCCATTTCTGACATAGAGAAGATTGAAGTAAGCTACCATGAAGCAACTGAAGCATCAGCCTGCAACCTGGTATCAACTGGCGAAACGGTCATTATGGGTTCTAGAGCACCTGAGCTACAAGCAGCACTCGAGGCAAGAGGTATAAAAGTGATAACGGTTGATGTGACTGAGCTTATGAAGGGCGGCGGTTTTATTCGCTGTACGTCACTTTCGCTCGTGCATTAAATGATTATATCTTTGCTTTGATAGCTTCACGAGCTACAGTTACTTCGTCATACGCTCTTTTGAGCACGCGTCTTTCGTCACCGTCATCTTGTGGGATGTGTCGAAGCTCAGCTGCTTGTGGACCGTTATGTAGGATTGATTTTTCATGACCTTTACCAAGCAAGATAACTAAGTCGCCCGTTCTTGCTGCGTTAATCGCCATGCGCACTGCTTCTTCTCTGTTGTGTACCATTAACACGTCTTTGTTGAGGGTTTTGCCACTTTGTTCCGCACCCGCCACAATGTCGCGCATGATTTCTTCGCCATCTATGTCTCGGTCATCTTCTTCAGTGACGATAACGATGTCGCACCACTTCCCTGCAATTGCGCCTTGCTTTGCGCGTTTTTCTTCGTCACGCCGCCCTGCTGAACCGAACACGCAAATCAGTCGTTTGTTGGTGAGTGGTTTTACTTCAGCAAATATCTTGTCGAAACTCTCAGTAGTATGGGCATAGTCGACTATGACGGCAAAATCTTGCCCTTCGTCAACCCTGGTCATTCGTCCTTCTACTTCACGCAAGCTATCAATGCCCGCCTCTATTTGTTGAGCGCTAAGCCCTAGTGCTCGCCCCGCCCCCACTGTTGCTAGACTGTTATACACATTGAAACTACCTGGCAAATGACATGAGATATGGTAGGTATCATCTGTAATAGTTGCGGTATATTTTGAGCCAGCAGGAGTAAGTTCAATGTTTTCTGCTTTTAGTTCACCATTTTTTACCCCGTAACGTATCGGGTTGGCAATGTCTCCGGCAAAATAGTCAGCAACGCCATCGTCAGCATTAACCACACCTGTTCTGAGGCCGTTTTTGTTCTTGTTAGCCTGTTTAAAAAGTAATCTTTTCGCATCTCGGTAGTTTTCAAAAGTGCCATGGTAGTCTAAGTGCTCATGACCAAGGTTGGTAAATACTGCCACTGAAATAGGCACGCCCCAAATACGTCTTTGGTGGAGTGCATGTGACGTTACCTCGAGCACAAGGTATTCGACCTTTTCACGCTTCATTTTCATAAGTGCGTTGACGAGCTGGTCAGCGCCAAAAGTGGTGAGGCGTGTTGGGTTGGCATGTATCCCTTGCCCGTCCCCGTAGTCAACAGAAATGGTGGTCATCATAGCGACTTTTTTGCCGGAAGCTCGCAGCATTTGAGTGATAAGCGTGCTTGTGCTCGTTTTGCCGTCAGTACCAGTGACCCCTATCACGACCATACTACGCGCTGGAAACCCAGCCTTGGTCTGGTAAAAAACAGATTTTAAAAGGTGCCAGTAGGGTACCGCAGCCTTAAAAAGTGCTATAGGGATAAGGCGCTTCGCGAGTTTCTTCATGCACTCTATTATAAGCTACAACTGAACGCTTCTGTTTAAAGAAGTTTTAGCGACCTATATTTCGCTGTCGAGTCGCTTGAGCTGCGTCTAGTGCTAATCGAGCGAGTCCTTATTGTTCGGCTTCAGACTGCGGCTGCTCGGTGGGTTTTGGTCTCTGTACTCCATTGCTCGCTTTTTGTCGTTCAAACGTCTCTAATAAAAGCTGATATGGGAGCCCTTCTAGTACAGCTCGGTCTTTAGCAGAAAAGCTTGCGAGGTATTTTTCAAGTGTCATCTCAGGTTCAGGCATGGTTTCAGGGGGTGCTTGTTTAGCTACATCATCTTCTTCTGAAACTACTTCTCTTGGTTTAGCTAATGAGGTATTTCTTGCTCGGTCAGCGATTCGTAAGACTAGGTTAGCAGCTTGTCTTAACTTGCTTTCTGGAGTGGTGACGTCTCTATAAAACGCTTCTAGATCTTCTCTACCCATAGCCTTCATTTTTTCTTGTGTCGATTCTGGATAGCTTTGTATAAATTCTTCAAGAACTTCATCAGATACAGGTTCTAGCTGGAGTTCATCGTCTATGTTGTCAGCGACGAAATCGCTAAACTCATCATCATCGTCTTCTTCAGTAGTATCAACGGCTCCGTCTGTTGCTGCTTCTGCTGGGAGTATTGTTGTTGTGCTATCTGGCGTGAAGCCAACAAGATTTTCCTCGTCATCTAGGTCTGCTATAGCACCTGCCGCTTTATCAGTTGGAGGGTTTTTTGCGTCAAACCAAC
>CAYNWE010000035.1:0-8838 GCA_964400855.1 uncultured Candidatus Saccharibacteria bacterium | reverse complement strand
CTCGGTGGCGCTGAAAGAGTCATTAAAGAGCTACACACACTCTACCCGGACGCAACTATTTATACTTCTACGTGTGTCTAGCAAGCCCGTAAAACTTGGTTTAAAAATGCCGTCATTCACACTGCATGGTTTCAAAGACTGCCGAAAAAACTACGCAAAAGACAGCTACTCACCCTCCCGAGACAATGGTATTTTGGCCATATGAAACTACGTGGCTTTGATGTCGTGATAAGCGCCGGAAGCGCAGAGGCAAAAGCGGTTCGAGCAATCGACGGCACACATATCCATCTCTGTTATACGCCAACACTGTACTACTGGGTAAAGCCTGAAAATTACCTCCAAAAAAGTGCTGATGGGGTCAATGCATTATGGCGATTGGGTCTAAAACTACTAATGCCATACGCAAAAAAATGGGACAAAAAAGCCAGCTCGCGACCCGATAAAATCTATGCTATTTCGACCGCAGTACAAAAGCGTATTAAGAAATTTTATGGGCGAAGCTCTGATATACTCTACCCGCCGACTGACATAGACAGGTTTACGCATAACGGGCGAGCGACACGAAGTGGGTTTGTGATTGCCGGGCGGCATGCAACACATAAACGAATCGACCTGGCTATTCAAGCGTGTAATGAAGCACGAAAAAAACTAGTAGTAATTGGTGACGGCCCTGAACATGCACAACTCGTACGCATGGCCGGACCAACGGTACAGTTTAAAACCAAAGTTTCAGACAAAGAGATGGTTGACTATTTCGCGCGTGCTGAAGCATTTATATTTCCTAACGAAGAAGATTTTGGCATCGTTGCTGTTGAGGCTCAGGCAGCTGGTACACCCGTTATTGCTTTTCGAGCTGGCGGTGCGCTTGACACTGTGCTAGAAGGCGTCACGGGCGAATTCTTCGACAAACAAACAGTCGAATGCCTCTGTGACAAGATTCTAAACTTCAACTACAAGCTCTACAACCACCGTACAGTTGTTGAAAACGCAGAACAATTTTCTACAGAAATGTTTAAAAAGTCTATAACTCAAGCCGTCAGCTTACACACTAACCGCTAGACGCTAAACCCTATACGCTTGTCTTCCCCGTTCTCCCTCAATGCTATACTACAACTATGAACGTGCTTGTAACTGGTGGAGCTGGGTATATCGGGGGTCACACGGTGGTGGCGTTGTTGCAGCGTGGTCACACGGTGACAATTGTTGACAATTTTAGTAACAGTCAAAACAATATCCTGCAAGCAATTAAACAGATTACTGGGTTAGAGCCGGCATGCTACGACCTCGACGTACGTGACTCTAAGTCACTCACAAAAATTATGCAAGACAGTCAAATTGACTCAGTCATACACTTTGCCGCATTCAAAGCAGTCGGCGAAAGTGTCGCGCAACCGTTAAAATATTATGATAACAACTTGATAAGTCTTATTTCGGTTCTTGAGGCGATGAATGAATCAAAAGTAAACAAGTTAATCTTTAGCTCTTCCGCCACTGTTTATGGTGACCCTGACTGCGTCCCCATTACCGAAGAATTCACGCTAAAAACTGCAACCAATCCATATGGTGCAACTAAGCAGATGGGTGAACGAATTATTCAGGATACCGCACAGTCGACTGAGCTAAACGCCGTTATTCTACGCTACTTTAACCCTATTGGTGCGCATGAGAGTGGGCTCATCGGTGAGCTCTCCCAGGGAACACCCAATAACCTTGTTCCAATCCTTGTGCAAGCAGCTGCAGGACTCAGGGATAAACTAACTGTTTATGGAAATGACTACGACACCCCTGACGGAAGTGGTGTGAGAGATTATATTCATGTGGTTGATCTTGCACAAGCGCATGTCACAGCACTCACCTACCTTTCCAAACAAGAAGAACCTGCAAGTGTTTTCAATATCGGTACAGGAAACGGAGTGAGCGTGCTTGAGTTAATCCAGAGCTTTGAAAAAGTAACCGGCGTTAAAGTCCCATACGAAATAGGAGCACGGCGAGCAGGTGATATCGCATCATGCTATGCTGATGCTTCAAAAGCGAGCATAGAGCTCAAATGGAAAGCGACTAAAACTCTTGATCAAGCACTCGCAGACGCTTGGCGCTGGCAGACTACGCTTGCAAACCAGTAGCTTGATTTATACGTGTCGATGAATCACGCTTTTCAACTTCGTGGCTTCCAACCCCAAAAACAGTCTGAATATTGCAGTCAACACAGGCTTGGGTTTCGCTCTCTGGCAATGCATGTTTATTAGGGTCTCTGTCGCCACCGTTCGCAAAAATCAGTTCATCATTCGGATGTAGAGCTCGTATTTTACGGAGAGTCATAGCTTGTCCAAGATCTTCATCGACTGAGAGGATAACTTCATCAACGAGCCGCAACGCAGCCATTAGCCGCATACGATTCTGTTCATCAAGAATAATTTTACCCTTCTTTAACAGCTGTTGCTTGTCATTGTTAACTACCACGACTAACCTGTCTCCGAGTGCAGCTGCTGACTCAAGCATATCGAGATGCCCGCCGTGCAGGGGGTTAAAGTAGCCGCTTATTATGACAATTTTCACCCTACTATCGTACCAGAGCACGCGCTATACTGGATACAAGTAATCGGGAGTTAGCATGTCAGATATAAGTGAAATATTCAAAGCTTACGATATTAGAGGACGAGTCGCAGATCAACTGGAGCCAACTTTTGTTCATAAAATAGGTCAAACTTTTGCTGACTGGCTACCAACCCATGGCATCGTCGCTGTCGGTCATGATATGCGCCCTGACTCTGCAGAGCTCGCTAAAGCTTTTATAGATGGCTTATTAAGTCAAGGGAGAGAGGTGTGGGACATTGGGCTTGTGACAAGCGACATGATCTATTTTGCCATCGGCAAATGGGACCTTGCAGGAGGCGCAGTCATCACAGCGAGTCACAACCCTGGTGATGACAATGGCATAAAATTGTATCGAGACAAGGTGACGCCTGTGGGATTAGAGAGTGGGCTTGACCAGATACGAGATCGAGCATTGTCAGATGAGTCATTTTCGACTATTGCAGGTGGAAGCAGCAGCCAGAAAAGCATTACTACCGAGTGGGTCGAACACTGTTTGACATTTGTCGACACGTTAAAACCGTTCAACATCGCAATTGATGCCGGAAACGGTATGGCTGGAGCCGTATTGCCACATATTCTGCCTTCGTTACCTCTCACAGTGAAAGAAATGTATTTTGAACTCGACGGCACCTTCCCGAACCATGAAGCGAACCCTCAAAAGCCAGAGAATTTGGCAGATCTCGCTAAAGCAGTTGTCGACAACAACCTCGACTTTGGTATCGCGTTTGACGGAGATGGAGACCGAGCAGGCTTCGTAGACGACAGAGGCAGACCGATGCTAGGTACTGATCTATTGACGTTAGTCGCAAAACTCTACATCCAAAAAAACGGTGGCAGTGGCGAAGTGATTCACGACGTACGCACCAGCCGAGCAACGCAAGAGTTTATTAGCGCCTGGGGTGGCACACCATACCGCACCAAAGCTGGTCGTGTAAACATTGGTGCGGTTATGCGTGAACAACAGGCTATTTTTGGTGGTGAGACAACAGGACATTTGTTCTTTAAAGACAACTACGACGCTGACTCTGGGCTCATTGCCGCTCTCGCAGCAATGCAAGCACTATCAAACGAAAACATGAAACTTTCTGAGCTTATAGATTCATACAGAAAATACCCAATGAACCCAGAAATTAACTTCAAAACAAGTAAAGAAAAAGAAGTACTGTTCGATGAAATCAAGTCAGCATTCCCAGACGGCACATTTGACATGCTCGACGGGCTCACCGTGACCTATCCTGATTTCTGGTTTAATCTACGCGCCAGCAACACTGAGCCACTCATACGACTCAACGCCGAAGCTGAAACGAGCGAAAAACTTGCAGAAGTAATTCAACAAATCACAAAGATTATAGAGTAAATATTGTTGTAATTATTTCTTCAATATCAGTTAGCTGATTTCACAATGTTTAAATATATGCGAAAGTTATAAACTAGTAGTATGAAAAAACTACTCATCACCGGCGGTGCCGGGTTCATTGGTTCAAACTTTGTCTACCTCGTGCGTGAAATGCGCCCTGACTGGGACATTACCGTTATCGACAAGCTCAGCTATGCGGGCGACATCAGCACCCTTGAGCCCCTCCTCAACGAAATAGAGTTTGTGACCGGCGACATTTGCGACGAAACACTTATTGATAAGCTCGTCTCTGAGTGCGACGTTGTCGTTCATTTTGCAGCTGAGTCACATAATGACAATTCGCTTTCTAACCCATGGCCATTTATTGAAAGCAACCTGATTGGTACTTACCGGATTCTTGAGGCAGTCAGAAAACACGGCAAGCAACTGCACCATATTTCAACTGATGAAGTATACGGTGACCTAGAACTTGACGACCCTGCCAAATTCACTCCTGAAACGCCTTATAACCCGTCAAGCCCTTACTCAAGCACTAAAGCGGGGTCAGATTTGCTCGTGCGTGCATGGGTACGCAGCTTTGGCATCCACGCCACAATTTCAAACTGCTCAAACAACTATGGACCACGCCAACACGTCGAAAAAATGATTCCTCGCCAGATTACTAACCTACTCGTTGGCGAAAAGTTGAAACTGTACGGAAAAGGCGACAATGTTCGCGACTGGATACACGTAGACGACCACAACAGCGCGGTCATTGCGATTATTGAAAAAGGTCGCAGTGGTGAAACATACCTCATCGGTGCGAATGGCGAAAAAAGCAACATAGACGTCTTCAAGCTTATCCTGAAATTTATGGGCAAAGACGACACCTGGCTTGAGCATGTGTCTGACCGCCCAGGACATGACATGCGCTATGCAATTGATTCAAGCAAGCTCCGAACAGAACTCGGCTGGGAACCAAAATATCTCGACTTTGAGCAAGGCTTGCAAGCAACAATTGACTGGTATCGTGAAAATGAAGACTGGTGGAAAGCACAAAAAGCTGCAGCAGAAGCAAAATATAAGGAGCTCGGCAGATGAGCGAACTGTCGCTAACAGAGTCACCTATTCCCGGTTTGTTTGTCGTGAATCTTGTCGTGCACGGTGACAACAGAGGCTGGTTTAAAGAAAACTACCAAAAAGCAAAAATGGAAGCAATCGGGCTCCCAAAGTTTGACGTGGTACAAAACAATTTTTCCTACAATGTAGAAAAAGGAGTCACCCGTGGCCTACATGCTGAGCCATGGGAAAAGTTTATTTCACTCGCAAATGGCAGCGTCTTTGGTGCATGGGTTGACTTGCGTAAAGGCCCGAGCTACGGCACAACTTTCACTATAGAAATAACACCTGACATTGCTGTATTTGTCCCCCGAGGCGTTGCTAACGGTTATCAAACACTGAGCGAACACGTCACGTATACATATCTCGTAAACGACCACTGGTCTCCTGAGGCAAAATACACTTTTGTTAATCTTTTTGATCCTTCCCTTGCTATCGAGTGGCCAATTGCTCAATCCGACGCCATCTTTTCCGAAAAAGATGCTGCTCACCCGCTACTCAAAGATGTAACCCCAATGGAGTTCTAAATGATCGATTCTGAAATTTTTATCGTTGGTGCTAACGGGCAACTCGGCCTAGCCCTTCGTGAACAATACCCCAGCGCACGTTTCGCCGACAAGGATGAATTGGACATTACTGACGAAAACTCTGTCATGAACTTTGACTGGAGCGGCATAAAATATGTACTTAACGCAGCAGCATATACCAATGTTGATGGTGCCGAAACCCCAGAGGGCAGAAAAGATGCATGGCTCGTCAATGCGAGCGCTGTTGCGTACCTTGCAAAAGTAGCTGCAGCACATGATATGACGCTTGTTCAAGTGTCAACAGACTATGTCTTTGACGGCTCGTCCGAAGTACACACAGAGACTGAACCGCTTTCACCGCTATCTGTTTATGGTGCGAGCAAAGCAGCTGGGGATACAGCAGCTGGACTTGCTCCAAAACAGTACATTATTCGTACTAGTTGGGTTATCGGTGACGGAAAGAACTTTGTCAAAACAATGCTAAGCTTAGCCGAAAAAAATATTTCTCCAACTGTTGTCGCTGACCAAATTGGGCGACTTACGTTTACTTCTGAGCTCGTTCGCGCTATCAACCACCTAATCTCAGCAGATCAGCCATACGGTACCTACAATGTCAGCAATGATGGTGAACCGGCAAGCTGGGCAGATATTACTCGTGAAATATTCAGCGTAGCTGGACGCGACGACCTCACTGTCACGAACACCACGACAGAGGAGTACTACAAAGGCAAAGCGGGTATTGCCCCACGCCCGCTACAAAGTACGCTTGATCTAGCCAAGATACAGTCAACCAGGTTCAACAGCACAGACTGGCGAACCGAGCTTGCAAGCTACATCAAATCCCAAGCTTTAAGCGCCAGCTGATAGACACCTGGTTTTGCAAAATCGTCTTTATTTAACTCAGATCGCTTGAATGATACAATTTCTTCAACATCATCGCTTGCCACCATTTCGTCTGGATCTTCTATCCTTGTGACAAAATATGTAGCACTCACTGGATAGTTGTCTCCTTGCCATTCATAGAGCGACGTATCGCTTCCTATATAGGTAAGCGTTGATATTTTTGTACTATCCAGACCCGTTTCTTCATAAAATTCGCGTATCACTGCTTCTTCAAGCGACTCATGCGAGTCAAGAAAACCACCAACCACGTCAAGCATTCCGATATGCGGGTTGCGGCCACGTCGTGAAAGGTAGATTCTCTTGTTTTCACCAACACCAGAGATGACAAACGCGCCGGCAGAGGCTTTTGGGCAGACATAATGCGTTTTTTTGCAGCCTGTACACAGGTACTTGTCCTTCTCTTGGAATTCAAGTGCACTACCGCACCAAAGGCAATATTTACAATTCATAGTATTGTATAATACTACAGAGAACATATTAATTCATCAAGTAACAAATTATTCAAATTTGCATTTGAAGCAGAGAGCAGGAGTTTTCTTCAGTGAAAGGCATTATTCTAGCAGGTGGGTCAGGGACACGGTTGTACCCTATAACTTTAGGGGTCAGTAAACAACTCATCCCACTTTACGACAAGCCAATGATCTACTACCCACTGAGTACGCTCATGAGCGCCGGCATCAAAGATATCCTGATCATTAGCACACCGCAAGACCTCCCTCGCTTTGAACAGCTGCTTGGCTCTGGCGAGCGAATCGGCGTCAACTTTACTTATAAAGTCCAGGAACAGCCTCGTGGCCTTGCAGACGCATTCATTGTCGGTGCGGATTTTATCGGTAATGATTCTGTTGCGATGGTGCTTGGTGACAACATCTTCTACGGCACAGACCTCGACAAAAAAGTAAAAGAAGCTTCTGAGCTCAAAGAAGGTGGCGTTATTTTCGGAGCACCAGTGCACGACCCAGAACGCTATGGTGTGGTTGAGTTTGACGACGATATGAACGTCCTAAGCATTGAAGAAAAGCCGCTCAAGCCAAAGAGCAACTATGCTATCCCTGGCCTATACTTCTTCGACAACAAGTGTGTTGAGTACGCAAAAGCAGCTAAACCGAGCGCGCGTGGTGAAATTGAAATAACAGAGCTCCATAACGCCTACCTACAAGCCGGCAATCTAAAGGTACAGCTGCTCGACAGAGGCACTGCTTGGCTCGACACTGGCACATTTGCGAGCCTCAACCAAGCAAGCCAGTTTGTGCAAGTCATAGAAGAACGCCAAGGCTTGAAAATTGGTTGTATTGAAGAAATCGCCTACCGACAAGGCTTTATTACAAAAGAACAGTTGCTCGCAATCGCCGAACCACTCAAAAAATCCGGCTATGGACACTACCTTCTTAATGTTGTTGAGTAAAGGTATAGTTCAGTTTTTTAGGTATTTTGGCGTTGCTTTAATTGGCTTATTTCTAGATTTTCTTGTCTTAATTATTTTCGAGGAGATTATTGGCACGCACTACATTATCTCGGCTACGGCCGGATTCATGGCAGGGCTGATTATTAACTATATCTTGAGTAATAAGTGGGTTTTTAGTGACCCTAAGATAGCATCAAAAAAAGCACAGTTCGGACTATTTCTCCTGATAGGGCTTATTGGGCTTGGCATACTCAATATACAGATGTGGGTTCTGATCGACTACTTTAACCTTAACTACATATTTTCTAAGTCAACTGCCACAATAATTGTGTACCTATGGAATTTTTTTGCTCGAAAAGCCCTCTATCACGCTTAGCTTAGTCCGTAACAGTCTTTTGCATACATTACAGCGTCAACTACCCTTTGTAGGTTCTCGCCAGCTGGATATGGCTTCATTTCAATGGAGACAAATCCTTCATACCCAATGTCATTTAGCGCCTTCGCAGCCTTCTTATGATTAATCATATTAGTTTGGTTGACTGACTCGAGCATTGGAGCACTAATATGAAAATGCTTCAAAACTCCTGCAGCACTTTTTATTGAGGTCTCTATATCGTCTCCGGCAAGTTCCATACATGCCGTATCTAGATGCAATCCAAATCCTTTACTGTTCACTGCTTTGACCAGAGCTATCCCATCTGATGCATTAGTTATGAAATCACAATTGTACTGTGGTGCATTGGGCTCTATACAAAACGTGAGATTTGCGGCCAGTGCCGACTCTGACAAATCCCTAAAAAAATTTATAGCTATTTTTTGTGCCTCATCCTGCGTCGTACCTAACAGTTGCCTATTTTTTGGAGACCCAAAGACCATAGCTTTAACCCCAAGTTTACCTGCCACTCTTATAAAATTCTTTAGATAATTTAATGTTTGCTTTCTATTATCTTCTG
>CAYNWE010000034.1:0-9017 GCA_964400855.1 uncultured Candidatus Saccharibacteria bacterium | reverse complement strand
CAAAAGAATCTACAAGCCGGTTTCACAATCATCGAACTTTTGATCGTGATTGCAATTATCGGTATTTTAGCAACATTAGTGTTGACGAACTTCCAAGGCGCACAAGCTAAGGGACGAGACACCGTTCGAAAGAACGATATCAACAGCATTTACCAAAAGCTTGAGGAGTTCTACAACGAACAAGGTGGTTACCCTGACGCAGCACTTACTACTTCAACCTTTGCAGGTATTGATGCTGGTGCGTTGTTAGATGCTGACGGCACTACTATTGCATCAACGTTCACTGCAAGCACAACAGCACCGACACCAACGGTTGCGAACACTGGTGAATACGCATACGCTGGCTACTCCAACTGTGCAACACCAGCAACTGGTGCGACATGTGGCAAGTACGTACTGCGTGCCTACCTTGAAAGAGAAGCAGTTTACAGCAAGTCTAGCCTCAACTAGTCTTAGGCTTAAACATAGAATTACCCGCATAGCACATGCGGGTTTTTCTTTGGGAGAAAAACTCGCAACAGAATACAATTTACGTTATACTTATGCTTGAAAAACATACTAAACTGAGCAGATAGATTAAGAAGCAGAAGAGATTATTACGGGGATGGGCATATTCTATAAAGATCAACCAATGTTCGGCTTCGATATTGGACGAAGTTCTATAAAGATAATGCAAATCAACCCTGGCACAAAGGGAGCAGTAGTTTCAGGGTATGGGACGACTACATTTGATCCGAAAGCGATTAAAAATGGTGTTATTGTTGACCCTGAGGCAATTATTAAAGCCTCTTACGAGCTAATTGAACGGAACCTTGTGGGCAAGCTCACAACAAAACAAGCGGCTATATCCCTTCCAAATGCGCACAGCTTTAGCCGTGTGCTTACACTACCAAAAATGAATGCAACGGACCTCGCAAATGCAGTCAAGCTTGAGGTTGATCAGTCCATCCCGATGCCCCTCGACGAACTGTACTATGACTTTAGTGTTGTACGCGAAATTGAAGGAACAGAACTAGAAGTGCAAGTTGTTGCCTGCCCGAAAAATATCATCGACTCATACATCGTCGTATTTGAAGCACTAGGGCTGGAAGTTGGCTTGATAGAATCTAATATCTCAGCTGTCACGCGCATTGTAGTGCATGCTGAAGCACACGATGTAGCAACACTTATAGTTGATATCGGCTCAACTGCATGCGACCTCTCTATCTATGACGGTTCTGCAATCCGTGCAACAGGTACCGTGGACTGCTCCGGCGAACGAATTACCCAGCATATAGCAGACAGTCTTGGAGTAAGTTTGCAACAAGCACACGGAATAAAGACTCGGTACGGTTTAGAGCTCAGTAAGAAACAAGACAAGATTGTAAAAGCTGTTGAGCCTGAGCTTAACAAACTTATCACAGAAATCCGTAAAGTAATGCGCTATTTTGCCGACAGAGAATCCGTTGGAAGTGCAATTGGCCAAATTATCATTCTTGGTGGCGGTGCAAACCTTCCAGGGCTTAGTACTTACATCACTGATCATACACGCGTCCCTACCCGCTTGTGTGCCCCATGGAACAATATTTCTTTTGGAAAGCTTCAGCCGCCACACGAGCTAGAAACAACGCTCTACACGACCGCTAGTGGGCTGAGCATGGTAAGTCCTGAGGAGTTGATGAGATGATAAACCTCCTTCCTCCTGAGCTAAAAGAACAGCGTCGCTATGGCAGAAAAAATACGGCTTTGTTTGGGTACAGTCTCGCGCTCCTTGCTACAGGCGCATTGACTGCAGGTATCATGATTGCTGGTTTACAATTTATTGCTACAGACGAACCTACCCTTAAGGCCGAAATAGAGGCCACTCAGGCACAGATAAATTTGCTCGAAAAAGATATTAACGCAGTTGAACTAGTTGCAACACGATTAGAAACAGCAAAAGCGATTGACGAAACATCAGTGAAATTTTCAGAACTCATCCCAAAAATTGGTGCAGTATTACCTGACGGTGTCATCTTGAATGCACTCTCGTTAACTGGGGGAAAAACTGACCCTCTGAAGCTAGATGTCGATCTAAAAAGCGCTGACCTCGGTCCAATAATGATTCGCAACCTTACGGAATCTGACCTATTTGAGGCTGCGGATATTGCGACGCTCACTCCAACAGGTTCATCCGAAGAAGCAACAAGCTCTGCATATCAGTTCAAGGCTTCTATCACTGCAAGCTTCACAGGTACTGCTGAGGCAACTCGAAAAGCTGCAGCTGCAGAAGCTGCCAAAAAGGCCGCGGCTGAAGCTGCAGCTGCAGAACAGAAAACAGGGGCTCAATAATGAAGCTTAACCCAAAACAAATTTACTATTTAATGATCGGTGCAGCACTCATCTCATTTTGTGGGATAATCGGCGCTTTCTACTGGGGCAATAGTCAGCTTGAAAAGAAAGCATCAACAATTGCCGACTTGCAATCGGACAGAGACATAGCTCAAGAAAAAATTATTGCTCTTAAAAATGCAAGTAAAAGTGCCGAACTCACTGTGGAGGCAGAAAAACTATTAGACACTTTGCTGCCAACAAAGAAAGAACAAGAAAAACTTATTGCAGACGTTATTTACACAGCAAGCGCAGAAGCAGGCATACCAATTCAAAACCTAGTCTCTCTCAGTTTTAACGGCAACGAGAACCCTTCAGATCTGTCTGGTACCGAGCCTTTTGCTGCCGTGCCCGGAGTTATGTCCTATCCATTTACGCTTTCTGTTGAAGATTTAAGCTACGACACGCTACTTAAGTTGCTTGCTGAAATTGAGCAAAACGGTCGGCTGGTGCAGATCGACAACTTAGAGATTAGCCCCGATAAAGAAGAGCCTGGTCAAATTACATCTGTTAACCTAACTTTGAAAGCCTTTATTAAACCGTGAGGAATACTAAATGAGTGACGTAAAATCATACGCAGATAAAAGCAAAAAACTGGCAACTAAATCTGTCATAGTACTGACACAGCACCGTTTTGTATTAATATTTGTTATTCTTGGTGCAGCAATAAGTCTTGCCCTTTTCCGTACCCAAAACTATATAGATATTCCACGTAACGAGGACAGATTTGTTGAAGGGAAGCTCACCATTAACTATAAAGAGATTGATACTGAAATACTTGAATCATTTCGTTCAAAACTAAATGACCAAAATATACAAGTCGATTCCCGCTTCGACCCGACGAGAAGCAACCCTTTTATAGATAACTAGTGCTTATAGTTGGCTTGCTTGCTTTACTGTTTCAGCGCCTATATCTTTTATAGAAACTGGGTCTTGGCTCGAAACTAGCGTAGTCTGTTGTTGCGCTTGAGCAACAGGAGCTGTTGTCGGTGTTGCTGTATGCGCATCCATCTGACCTAAAATACGCTCGCGCGCATCTAAGATCACTTTTGCGTGATACCCTGCATTTGGGCAGAAAGTAAAGTGAAAGTTTACTTGCTCTCCAGCTGTTTCAATCTTAAGTGTTCCGTAATTAAAAATAGTTGGCAAGAAACCATCTTGCACCGCTGTTACATCCTCGACGTTGTTCATGTTTAACTGCGACACTTTTCTATTAAACAAACCAAACTGTAAAATCTGCGTGATATTTCTATCAGTTAGAATAAGTCTGTTTTGCTTAAAAATAAATGTCGCGATGAGCATCACCAAGAACGCAAGGGTGATCGAGACCGCCGCAAAAAGATTTCCATAAAAGAATGCGTCATCCGTATTGCCAACAACGACCGGGAGCAAAAAATACCCGAGACCGACTGCAACAACCAACCCGACTGTCGCCTGTATATACAATAAGATTATCCCGAGTGGATGTTTATGAATTTCTGCTAATTTTTTTTCGTCTGCGTCGACATGTTCAATAGAATTACTAATTGGATGCATATTACGGCTATTATACCAGTTTTTCTTGGGTCATGTCTTGGTTTTTCGGCTTATCCTTGCCGAGATGCTTGTATGCTTTTGCCGTTGCTTTTCTCCCGCGCGGCGTACGCTCCAAGAAACCAATCTGCATCAAATACGGCTCGTAAAAATCTTCTACGGTACTTACCTCGTCACCCAGCACAGCTGCAAGTGTGTTCAATCCAACCGGACCACCGCCATGGTTATCAATGATAGCCGCCAGCAACAGTCTATCAGCAGTATCAAGTCCATGCTCATCTATCTCCAATAGCGCCAAGGCTTTATCCGTAATAACGGTATCAATGATACCATCTCCGTTTACATCAGCGTAGTCACGAACTCGTTTCAGTAAACGATTTGCAATACGCGGTGTGAGCCGTGACCTAACAGACAACGATTTTGCTGCATCTGGCTTTACTTCTGTCCCTAGTAACTGTGCTGAACGCTGCACAATCGTCGCTATTTCTGATGGATTATAGTATTCGAGTCGGTGTAACATACCGAATCTATCACGAAGCGGAGCCGCTAAAGCGCCTGTACGTGTTGTGGCGCCGATAAGAGTGAATTTGGGTACATCAAGGCGTAGGCTTCGGGCGCTTGGGCCTTTGCCGAGCATAATATCTATCGCATAATCCTCCATCGCAGAATAGAGAACTTCTTCAACCGACCTGTTCAATCGGTGTATTTCATCTATGAATAATACATCACCTTCACCTAAGTTAGTCAGGATACTTGCTAGATCAGCTGCACGGTCAATTGCAGGCCCACTGGTCACGCGAATCTGCGCCCCCATCTCTCTGGCTATTATGTTTGCAAGCGTCGTCTTACCCAGCCCTGGTGGGCCATAAAGCAATATATGGTCAAGTGGTTCACCGCGTTTTTTAGCTGCGTCAATTGATACTTGCAGGACACTTTTGATACGCTCTTGTCCTACATATTCAGCGAATGTTGTTGGACGGAGAATATTTTCAATACGCTGCTCATCATGAGTCGCGTCATCATCAGCTTGCGAAGGATCAACTATTCGTTCAATCGCCATTATCTATTCCCTTTAAGAGCTTGTCTAACTCTGTCACCAGTGCTAAGTTTTGCATCTATGCCTCGCAAAAGCTCCGCTGCATCTTGTGCACTATGACCTAATGCCATTAAAGCTTCTACCGCTTCATCCGTAATCGCTGCATCGCCTAAGAAATCAGTTGCATCGGCGCTCGCTTCTAATCCCACCTTGTTTTTTAGATCCACTACTGCCCGCTCAGCAACTTTTTTACCAACGCCTTTTGCTGCAGAGATAAACTTGGTATCACCACTGGCGATAGCTGCCCTTACCTGCCCTTCCGTACCAATATTCAATATTGCCATTGCTGCCTTTGGCCCTATGCCATTAACGCTCGTAAGCAAATCAAACAGCAATTTACGTGATTTCGAAGAAAATCCAAATAATTCGTGCGCATCTTCTTTAATTTGCTCTGCAATATATAAATCACATGGCATATTGAGCGTAAGCCGTTGCTGTTCGTCGTAACAGACATGCACACCATACCCGACACCGCTACACTCAACAACCGCAAGATCACCGTCGTGCTCAATCACTTTACCCCGAAGTCGAACTATCATACTTCTAGTTTACAGTATTGGTATCGATGTTTATAGCAAGACGGTACGCATAGCTTCAGGCAGGCTATCTAGACTATCCCAAGTTGCAGTATTTGAAGATACTTCGGGATCATTCATGTATGTCTTCCCGATAACTGATTCGTGAACCAATGTCCGAATTGGCAATCCTTGCCCATATGCAAAACCTAATTCAAATAATTGACCTTCGCTGCGATGTTCTGTGGCGATTAGCGCTAAAACTCCACCGCTGCAATTCTTCAGTTGCTCAGCGGCGTGTTTGATAAACTGGCCAGGTGACGAAAAGGTTTCCAGTATCGGATCATAATAGTTGCAGTAGAACTCAATATCCAATTCTTGTAGTGTACTAAAAATAGCTTCAAGTCGAGCCTCAACATCTTCTTTGGCTTGACCGGTAAATGCATAAGAAACGAACAATTTTTCTGTCATATTCAGGCTATTATAGCCTACTATTAGCTAAATGTGTTAGTGCAGCAGCAAGCGCATCGGCGCAGTCATCAGGTTTTGGTTTATGCTTCAGTCCAAGTTGGACTCGCACCATTTCTTGTATCTGCGCTTTTGTCGCTCTGCCATATCCCGTCATTGCCATTTTAATTTGCAGCGGTGTATATTCGTATATTGGTATACCAGCTTCGGCAAGAGCCAGCAATATAACACCTCGAGCCTGAGATACCTTCATGGCAGTGGTCACATTTTGTGCAAAGAATAGCCTTTCAACAGAAGCAACATCAGGCTTGAGTTCTGCAATAATTTCACGCATCGATATGTGAAGTTCTAATAAACGGCTCGCATCTTCATCGCCAATTGTAGTTCGTATAACGCCAGCGTCAATCATTCGAGGATTCGATTTTTTCTCAACTAGCCCAAACCCGATGATTCCCGAGCCCGGATCAATTCCGAGGATTTTCATGCGACATTCGTATAGGTATTAACGACATCGTCAATATCTTCAATTGCATCGAGTAAATTCATTACTTTCTGCTGCTGTTCGTCGTTGAGTTCGACAGTGTTGTTAGGCTCATAGCTTAACTCTGCCTCAACTACCTCTATGCCAGCTTGTTTCAACGCGTCGCGGACTTTTGCAAGCTCCTTCGCATCGGTATATACGGTCATTTCGCCATTTTCTTCTTCTTTTGCGTCTTCAGCGCCGGCATCGAGCACGGCTAGCAATGCGTCTTCTCCGCTTGCTTTAACGGTGATGATACCTTTTCGAGTAAATTGGAACGCAACGGCACCTTTTTCTGCAATACTTCCACCTTTTTTGTTGAACGCGTTCTTTACTTCAGGGTAGGTGCGATTGATGTTATCTGTCGCACACTCAACCAATACCGCAACACCACCAGGGCCGTAACCTTCGTACATCACCTCTATAAGTTGTGCTGCATTTTTATCGCTCACGCGTTGTATAGCCCGCTCTATGTTGCTCAGCGGCATATTGGCTGCCTTCGCCTTCTCGATTGCCATTGCGAGCGTTGAGTTCATTGCCGGGTCGGCACCACCACGAGCAGCAATTGCAATCATATTGCCAAGGCGCGTAAATACAGCGCCTCGTTTTGCATCAGTGACAGCTTTCTGCCGTTTTATAGTTGACCATTTACTGTGTCCAGACATATTACTTTGTATTTTACCACGACCCCTAATATCTCTAGAAGTCCAATCATTGACTTTTTGGTGATTTTTCGCTAAAATTACCTCTGTTTTATCTGTAAATTTTTACGGGTCCATAGCTCAGCCGGTTAGAGCACCTGCCTTTTAAGCAGGGTGTCGTGAGTTCAAGTCTCACTGGACCCTCCAAATAAAGAACTCCCTTAAATGGGAGTTTTTTATTTGGCATGTCTGTGAGACTTGAACGATAGTCGAAAATACCCAGCGGGTATTTGAGTAATGATTTGTTAACTTGTATAGTTACAAGTTAATGGACCTTACTAATAACCACGAGTACACCGTCGAGCTCACCACACTATTCGACTCATCACAAGATGTCACATTCTTAATCAGGCCTCCTGTGCAATTCTTAACGGAAGAAGCAAGATGTGCGTTTGGTCAAAATGTCATTCATCTTATCTCTCGTCGCGCTGACTACGGTGAGATGGCCTCGGCGATTGTGAACCTTACACACAACACCGCTGACGGCAAAGCGACAGTAGGATATGCGAAAGTACCCGCCCTACGCTATGGGACTGGAAAAGAAGTATTTCTGCAAGGGTTACTGACTGCTCTAAATGGCGAAAATCCAAATTTATACTCGGATGACTCAACTCATAAAATTTAGACCGTAGAGAAACAAGCGATCTACTTAATGCTTCCCTTTTTCATGCTTCGCAGGTTTTGCGAGTAGTACAGCAAGTAAACTTAACGAAAATCCGCTCGCAACTATGAGCGTAAGAAAATCATTCGTGCTCTGCCACAACGATTGCTTAGCGTTGTCGAGTAAAAATGTCACCCCAGTTGAGCTTGGGAGTACCAGCCAAAGCATAACGCCAATCAAAAGAGCGATAACAATATGCAGCGGCAACTGTGCATTCGTAATTGCGTTACGGAACATCGTGGCAGCAAATATAACAGATAACAATACGACAATTAGTCGTACGAGTGCCTCACCTTCACCAGGGATAATAGCGCCAGCAGTAGTCACGACTGTTGGATCAAGCGAATCAAGCAAGACCAGCCCCGCGCAAGCCGCGAGGAACATCACACCAGCGTTTGTCTTCATGAAAATAAGCAATAACAAGGGAAGACCTACTAAAAATACAAACGAGATGATAAGATTAGTCACCCCTCAAGTGTAGCATAACCGCTTTAGAAGCGTACTTGAGCTCCAGGCTGCAGACCGAGTGCCTTTGCCCTGCCCGACTTAACTTCAAGCACGTAAGCGCCATCCTGCTTTGGACATAATCTTTCTTCAGAAAATGGCGTCGCATTCTCATGAACAAACATCACTATCTTGTCAGCATCTAACCACACAATATCGAGCGGCAGAGGAGTGTCTTTCATCCAAAAACAGCCAGCGGTGTTATCATCAAACACAAAAAGCATGCCAGCATCGTCGCCAAGTTCTTTTCTGCCCATAAGCCCCTGTCGTCGTTCGTCTTCTGTGTTTGCGAGCTCAACAGTTACGATGCCCTTGGGCGCGATAAGACGCTGTTTGTTATCAGTAAACGAACGCAAGCTAGTGATAACGGTAAGTGCACCGAATGCAACTAAGATAACTCCAAGCGTGAGGTGTAGTGAATTCCGTGGCTTACGCGCCAACGCGGTCACGCTGTCTCGTTTTTCGGACTTTTTCTGCTCCATAGGACCAGTATAGCCAAGTTTAGACACTATACAAATACGTTAAGCTTATGCTTTTCGTGCGCGGCTGACAGTCACTTCAATTTCTAGCGCTTTTTCCATACGGCGAATATCAGCAAGCAGGTCTGAACGTAGTCTATTAAACAGCATCACCTCAACGACAACACCCCCGCCATTTTTCGCAAATTTAA
>CAYNWE010000033.1:0-9315 GCA_964400855.1 uncultured Candidatus Saccharibacteria bacterium | reverse complement strand
CCTACTACCCTCAACAAAATGATGTTTTTAAATGGGAAAATTATGATTAAACCAACTAGCCCGATCAAGAGCATGCACATTGAATACTCTATGTATTCATAAGTTTGTATAAAAATAGTAGTCATTTTTAATACAGTGCATAGGCGAGGCATTTACTACTCAGCTCTCGGCAATTTGTGCTCAATTGTGGATAGCCACTAAAATGTGCGACACGTCATGCCCGGTGCTCTAGCATTGAACTTAGTACGGAAAAATGCTAGAATATCCAAGTTCCTTTTATCGCGGGCCCGTGGTGTAGAGGCCTAACATGCCTCCCTGTCACGGAGGAGATCGCCGGTTCGAATCCGGTCGGGCCCGCCAGAAAGCAACTCAAACTTAAACCTAGCCATAAAAAACGCCTCATACCAAAAGTATGTGGCTTTTCTATTGGTAGAAACATGCCCCCAGGCTAATCCGCCCAAGCCCGTCAGAAAGCAGTTCAAACCTAATTCATTACTAAAAACGAATACCTTATATTAAAACATTTTCTTCGGTGCTTATGCTTGCTGTAAAATCGACTTTTTGAGAGAATGTGCCGAAGGAGTTTTATATGCCTACCCCACTATCAAAACGAAACATTATTAGATTCACCAGTCCAGAGACTAAGTTCCACTTACCTTTTCCTGTCAGTGTTGATTCTTTACGGGACCATGATGCTGCTTTGGGGGAGCGATTTAAGGCCATAGGTGGAATATCAAAATCAGTACAATATATCATAAGTCATAGTCAGCGGAGCGTCAAAAAACCTGATTTAGGAATTTTAAATGAACGTTTCGAAGCTAGTGGGAGTTTGGGAAAATATAAAATTAATGTGACTCCAATTGGTGGGAATGATAAGGTGCTTTTAGGTAGTTTTGACCTACAAGATATGGATACCCGTGAGCGTGCTTTAGAAGCTGAAGATATTGTAGATTTATTTGGTGCTGCAGCGAGAGTTGGTAGAACTGCAACTGGGTATCTCGTTTTAAATAGGGCTACTCTGGCTGCTTCGGGTATGGGGGTTATGAGTTACAGTGGGATTGCAGGAATATTTGGTGACACTCCGAGCTCAGAGAATCTTTTTAGCTTTGTAAAGGAGTTCGTGCCAATTAATGAAGGATTTCCTATGGCAAGAACAGATATCAGCACTAGGGAAGAGTTTTAAGGCTACTTACTAAAAACTTGTTTCTGATTTATCCAATTATTTTAGTTTGGCAAGCAAAGCGCAATCCGGTCGGGCCCGCCAGAAAGCAACTTAAACGTAAACGCCGCCAAGAAAAAAAGTCTCATGCACTGCATGGGTCTTTTTTTTCTTGCTCGGACGCCGACTCGCATTCATGAACTTGCGAATGATCTGAAAGGCCGTCTTGAGCAACCTCATAGCTCGTAATAAATCTATTACTGTGTAAGCATTTGTGCGTAATCCGGTCGAGCATGCTACATTGACAAAATAAAATATTTGTGATATTATTTTTTTATGTCAAATAAAATACAAAACGTTCGATTAAAGAGAGAAAATGTACCGAATCCCGATGCGGTAGGCGTATCGCAAGAAATGAAAAAGACAATTTTGAAACCGAGATTTGTCATATTTGGTGCACGTATTAGTGGTGCTTTTGGTGCAGCTACTTCATTTGAAGAATTTTTGACTACTCATGGCTTTGACGATGCCCAGGTTGATGCAGTACGAGATGTGGCATATATCAATGATGCATTTTATAATACTTCTCCAGAAGAGACTTCTAGCATGGATCCTACCTTAAAGCGTAAGGGTGTTATGCGTCGAGTTGGACGTACGCTATTGAGACGCGATGTTGCGATACAGGAGGAAGTTGCCAAAGATCTTCCCCAAGGCGTAGTAGTGTTCCCTGAAATGCGACAGTATATGCCTAACGGCAGCGGTATGTTCATTCCAAGTCCAAGGGAGTACATCCAGGATCTCTGCGATAAAAACGGCGTACCCGTAATATTCATGGAAACTGTAAAGAATGAAGCTGATTTAAGTGCAGCTCTCTTAAGTTTTGAATTAGAGATTGGTCGCACTCCTGAATAACATTACTCTATACAAGAGCTATATTTACGTATAGTCGGGCATGCCAGAAAGCAATTCAAACCTAAACTCATCCAAGAAAAAAGTCCCATGCACTGCATGAGACTTTTTTTCTTTTAGTATCTTTTGATAGCGACTGAATTGTTAGTTAACGTTTTTACGCTGCAGGTCGGAGGCGGTCAAGATCTACGTAGTTCTTGGTAGATTTTGGCGTGAAGCGGGCTTCTATGAGGCCACTTTCACGGAGCTGGTATGACGTCACGCCGACGCTTGACTTCGCGCCTTCTGCATTGACCACACGGAAAGTACCGTCGCTAATTGCAATAGCTGATTCATCGTCAATGCCGATACCGAGGTTAGGAGTATCCTCAAGGATAAGCTGCTCTTCCAAGTAAGGCTTGAAGTAGTGGCTGCGAGGCTGGTCAAGCACGCCGTCACCCCATCGCTCACCCTCTACGTAATCGTTATGTACGCCAACAATGCCATTGAACATCCCCATGCCGGTTTCCGTCACCCAATCGTTCAATTCTGGATGTTTTTCTGGGGTGTACCAACTAAATCCTTGACGTGCTTGCAATAGGGCACCCGCGCTCCCGCCACTAATGACTTTTCCTTTTGAATCGAGCAACGCATTACCAAGGCCAGTTCGCTCAAAGAGTTGTCTTGCTTGTGTAGTATTGCCTCCGCTCATCCAGAGCACGTCTGCTTCGCCAACCATGTTAGCTATTTGATCCACTGACGGATCTTTAAAAGTTTTTGAAGTGGGGTTGCCATGTAAAACTTTTACCTTTGCACCAAGTGCTCCAAAAACCAACCGAGGCTCTTCTATATATCTTCGATAAGCCTTTGCGTTATTAGCAGATGAAGGGATAACAAGAACATTCTTCGGCCTTTCAATACCGGTCATATCAAGCGCTTCGCGGCCAATGGTGGGGCCGAGATCAAAGCCACGACCAACCATCAAAAGTCTTCGGTCGGGGCGGTCGAGAAGTGGGTAGGGTGGTTGTAGGTTTTGTTCTGTCATGATGTTGCTGCCTATTACTTAATTGTTAAATACAAAAATCTGTCGCCCAGATTTTTGTAACGGTATAGCCGTTTTATGTGTAGTCTTGCCGGTCGGGCGGAGGCGTTTCAGTGAGATAAAGCCCTTGGTTGAGGCTGGGGTGAAGTGAGATTCTACTAAACCTTTTTTGCTTAGTCGGTACGTTGTTACGCCAACGTGCGCACCTGCATCTTCGGCGTTTACGACACGAAACTTGCCGTTTTTGATAGAGAGTGCAGATTGGTCGTCAATGCCAACAGCAAAGTCAGGACTGTCGGGTTGGGCGAAGAGATAAGTGAGGATTTGCTCAAGGTAATAGCTGCGTGGTTTGTCGAGCAAGCTGCCGTTCCAAGGGAGGTTTTCTATAAAGTTGTTGTGCACACCAAGAATGGGTTTGAACATGCCCATGACTTTTTCAATAACCCATTTGTTTTGCTCAGGGTGGCCTTCTGGGGTAAAGAAGCTGACTGCGTCGTCGCCTGCTTGTTCTAGTGCGCCGGCGCTACCACCTGCGATCACTTTCCCGCGGGAATTGATGATTGCTTTAGCTATGCCTGTACGCTTAAGAATCTTTCTTGCTTGGGACGTATTGCCACCGCACATCCAGATAACGTCAGCGCTGTCTATCATTTTGGTGATGTTTTCTAGTGTTGGGTCTTTGAAGTTTTTTGCAGTTGGGTCATCATGAAGTATAGTTACTCTCGCACCAAGGCTGCTGAATATTTTATCTGTTTCTTGCACGTATTTTTTGTAAGCGCTCGCGTTGTTAGCGGCGGAAGGGACGATGAGTACATTTATTGGTCGGTCTAGCTCGGTTAAAGTAAGCGCTTCACGAGCTATATGTTCGTGAAGATTGCCACCACGACCAACAAGTAACAACCTGCGGTCAGGACGGTCGAGTAATTTGTGCGATTTATGAACTTTATGTTTTAGCATTTACAGATACAACTATACACCAAATGCACTAAAAAGTCAATAGCGCTATCATGCGGCGATGTCTTGGTCTGATTGGTGGTTTGGGAAGTGTTCTCGCATATGTGCTGGGGCTTCTGATGGTGCGGTAAGGGTGGCACCTACAACCCAGCCTGCAAACTGTTTTGCTCGTTCCCAGAACGGTTGCTTTTGTTGTTCGCCTGAAGAGACGCCATAGAACGACCCTAATTCAAAGCTTGATTCGTTGTAGCCTAAGTATTCTCCTGCGCGTTTTTTCATTTGTTATTTCTCCTTTAGTTTAAAGCAAAAAAGAAAACTCCCCGGTGGTTGGCCGGGGAGTTAGTTTTTGCTTGTTGATTATTTTTTGCTGGCTACAAACAAATACACTCCCCGTGGGTCTTAATAATGAGTACCGCGACTTGTGTTGTTTGTGTAACCATACGCTTGTAGACTACGCCTGCTTTGGCTTTGCGTCAATGTGGGATATATCACATTGGGGGGGTGAAATATGAAATAAGGAATATGGGATATGGGATATGGGGGAGAAGGGGTTGGGCAAGCGGATAGCGGATAGGGTATAGCGGTTAGCTTGGCTGCGATAGCGAAGGGAGTATACTTACTTATATGGAAGCTTATGATTCGATTTTACGTCTTAAAGATGACCCTGTGCTTTTTCTAAAACCCAGTACTGAGGTAGGACGGTTCAGCGGTCTGTTGAATGAAACTGTAGTGTACGGTGAGATTTTGGCTTTGCGGGGTTTGAGTGAAGAGACAGTTTTGAAGGCTGTGAATGGTGATGGTGAGGTGCTGAAGGACCATCTTGTCGAAGTAGCTGGGAGCGTTGGTGAGTATGTACTCATCGGCTGTCGAGCATCACTACTTGATGAAACGCGGCATTGGGCTAGTTCTTTAAATGGTGCATCTATAACTGAGCTTGAGGCGGGGCAGTTGCAAAGTTTGGCTGAGTAGTCCATATTGTTAAGTAAGATGACTTTTGAGCAAGATCACACACCGACGGGTATTGAGGAATATGTATCGCTTCGTGTTTTGTCGCGTGAGGTATTGGCAAGTGTAGGAATAATGAGCAATATTGGGTTCACTGACCATAATATTTTGCAATCACTTAGTAGCCATTTGGGGGCAGTAGACGTTGAACCGTACGATCAACACCATGAACATGCAGAAGAATTGTTTCGGGATAAATTAGCAGCTCTTTTAGGGATTGAAGTGCCAGCACAATTCGGGCAAATAGAGCATGCCCTGACGAATCTGATACCAAAACAGTGATCCTTATGCTTGCAGTCTGTTAGATGATTCTATACGCTATCCTGTAAGAAGTTAATGAAGTTAGATGGATCTAAAAAGGGAGATGATAATGGCAAATGATTCTAATGAAGGTATCGAAATGGCTGCACATTTAGGAGAGACGACAATATCACCAGCGGGTGAAGAAATAACCGAAAAGCTGAGTTTTGAAAATTTGAGCGCTATGAAGGCTGTCGAAGTTCAAGATGTTATTAAGAGCTTGAGCGCTGACGAACTAATTGACCGAGCAATAGTTCATATGGCTAACAGCGAGAAGCCAATTAATGTCGAAGGTAGCAAAGCTGCATCTCTAAGAGCAATGAGCTATATAGCTCTTGCAACGTACCGGCGCGATGAAGAGCGGCAGGTAGGAGCTGAGCTGATTGACCCAACAGAAGCTGTTTTTGGTTGATCATTTATAGGTAACTGCTAAAGCTTGCGTTGAGGACTGAGTAGCGACTACACTATTTCTAATGTTTAAGGAGCTAGTATGTCTGAGTTTTTAGTAGGGTTTTCTTACGAGGCGGTGACAGTAGGCACTGTAGAAGATGAGGGTCGGAGTAGGGAGGCTGTTGAACAGACACTTGATACTGTGCTTGCAGATAACGCATACCCGTTGATAGGGCAGAGCCTTGGGCTGGTATTGCATAACGGGAGTATTGGTCGTCCGTATACTGTTCAGCCTAATACGGAGACACAGAATGGCTGGGGACATAAATATTTGTTTGGTGCTAGTAATGTTTTTGCTATGCAAGATCAAGAACAACTGCCGTATGATACGCTTCTGTATGTCGAGGCATCTGAGTTTGATGGTAGAAGCTATAGCTATGTCGAAACAGCAAAGTGGGTAAGAAAAGGTTTGTCACGGATAGCCGGTTTGCCGGATATAAGTACCTTTCTTGAACGAAACGTTTTTACGGATGCGGATGAAGACACTTCCGACGTATTTATAGAAGTCCCTGTGAATGCGCGCACGCAGTTTGCGTATTTTGAGAACAGCAACATTATGACTTATGCAGAAAAGGAGCACGCTGATGTGCTCTCAGAGTTGTCATTGCCAAAAGGACTCCTGGATTTACTGCTCACTACAATGCATGGGTGGCATGATCTGCAAGCTCAAGCGAACGCCGTACAACTGCCTTTGCGCCAACGTCGAAAAAGTTAAAAGAGAAGGAAATTGATACGATGAAACAATTGAGCGCGAATGAAATTAATGGTGACTTTATTCATCACTTGGTTGTTCAAGACATGAATTTGATGCGCGAAAAACCGCAGGATTCTCAACGGTCAAGATTTATGAGGATACGCGCCATGGAGCACCCAGATTACAGCGGTGTTAATGTCTACGATTTTTACGATGCAACGAGATATCAGGGAAACATAGTTGAGCCACTTAGTCTTGAAGAGGCAAAAAGACGAGCTCAACATTTTCCGAAACCAGTGCGATTTTTACTCTCTATTTGTTCCGACATGGGTGAAGCGGTAATGGCGTCCCAAATGGGGTTCGATGGTTCGGGAAAAATAGGTGTGCCTATGGGGCGACCCGTGCAAGGTGTAACTGAAGTCAACTTGTTTGATTTTGGTAATAGTTTCAAGTTGCCTAATATTGCGTCACAACATGTCTCAAGGTTCGTTACATTGACGGGCTCACGCCCTGACTCTTCGGTTACTCCATACGCGTTGGATAGCTTCTTTCATCAGATGTTGCGGCAGCTTCCAGAGGCTGAATAGTAACTAGCTATGTAATACTTATGCTTGCGCTTAGGGGTATTTTACGCGTATCTTTGAACTACTTATATGAGTAATTTTGAACAGTTGCGGTTATTTGACGGTGGGATGGATGCTTTGGAGCAGATGTATAGGACAGCGCCTAATCCTTTGATGTCTGATGCTGTGCACGCGACTATTGATGACTATGTGTTAGCTGCGGCAAATATACCTGTTGATGCTGAATGGACCGCGCATTATGAAAAACTGCAGGGGCTACGCCAGCTTGTAGGTTTGCCACGACTTGAGCCACTGCAAGGGGTCCCTGAAGGTTCAGATATTTTGACGTTTGATTTTGGGGCGCGTAACGTTTTGAACTCTTTTGGGAAGGTGGTGCAGAGTTTCTATCAAGCCAGTAAGAGACCAACCATATATGGCAAGCGCCATGACGCAATGAGAGAAACGTTTAGCATTGCTAGAGCAATTTCTATCGCAAATAGTTGGACAAACGTAACTGATTTATACGAGATTATTGAAAAGGATCCAGATAGAACCCAGACATTTAACAATCGGTTTATGATTATTAGAAAAATGTTCGGTGATAGAATAATGGTGACTGAAACGACACCTCGACGAGTGATACCCGTACATAAATTTGGTGTTGTTGCGCTCGAGGGTGATTTATAGATTGCTAGGCAAATCCCTCATGCTTGCATAGAGCGGGGTTATGGACTATTTTTTAAGGATGAAACATTTAGAAGCTTTTATAGAAGCGGAAGGTTTGCTGGAAGAGAGACCGGATAGGGTTGTTAGTCTTGCTGCAAGAGCGTTGCTGGAAATAAGTTTTTTGCGAGGAGATGAGCCTGCAAGGTTGAAAAAAGGATTGCCTGTTTTTGAACATTCCGTACCTGATGAAAGAAGAATTACTAGAATGACTGTGAGACCGTTTGCTAGTCACTTTTTATGGCTTGATACTCCAGAGCTAAGAGCTCGTGCTGCAGGATTGCCGGCATCTTTGAGCTGTTCAAATGCACTACAAAGTGGATTCTTCTCATTTGAGAAAGGTTCAGATTTAGTTGCAGTAGATTTGAGTAGAAATGGCTACGGTACTTCTGGCTATAGCTCAGAAACCGAGCAGGGACGCAACGTTCTTCGAAATACCTGGCGAGAGTTACATGCACCGACAATTGCCTACGTGCAACAAGCTGCTACACACCTCGCCTAGGTTCCCCAATCTGCAAAAAATAAACTAACCAGCAAATACCTCTAATCTTCATAGGGCTCATGCTTGCTTCTTTTGATAAATACACTAAAATTTGAATAATGACACAACAAAATGATTCACCTGAGTATATATTTGGAAGAGATGGAGTTCTTGTTGGACAAGATTTAGATGCTTTGTCGGCAGATGAACTGCAGGCTATTCAATCGTGCGCAAGTTTTTTGTTAATTAACGCCAATCATATTTTGCGATTTACTAATAGGGTGACTGAATTAGGTAGAAGTGGATTAGATACGGTCATAACTTTAATTGATGTTGATGAGCCATCGGGTAAGGGTGGTTTAGTAGCAGAATTATTAATGCCTGGTCACAATTGGCAACAATATAGAGATAGAGGGGAAGTTCCTATTGCACGTGGGCTTGCTAGTAAGGATGGTTTTCCCGAAATTTTGACAGAACTAGGTTATGCAAACGCCGCAAGACATCTATCTGGAACCGATGAACTTAGTGTTGTAGTTCTTCATGCTGGTACAGCTCAAGTTATGGAAGTAGCTATAGAGCCTACAGATTTTAGCAGTTAATCTTTATCTATTCGTTATTATAAAATTTCCTTCGTTTTTGTACTAAACGGCCTCGGTGCAATGGTCGAATTACTCCACTTCAAAATCTAAACACCCATTAAGATTGTGCTGAGGTTCATCTTGCTTTTGTTTAGTTATTGTTTTGGCGGTACAATTTGCCTTATATGACAGCTTTTTCTTGCACACCACCGAACATACCGCATATTGAGAGGTTTGAGCTAGACATGCTAATGCCTTCAGTATTTGAGGCGCAGTTTCCTGAAATCAAACTTGCGTCGAATAGGGTAATAGCAACTACGGCGCTAGGAGCTGTACTCTCAGTCAAAGAGTATGGAGATTTAGGTGAACTTGATGAAGAAGATGAGTATTTGAGCGAAGCTATAAAATTAGGTTTACACGATGGTACGCTTGCAGAGCAGATTATAGTTTACAGTGAGGAGAGCCGTCGTCCTGCTTT